>CAZLTK010000109.1:0-2555 GCA_964562535.1 uncultured Candidatus Planktophila sp. | reverse complement strand
CACAGTAAGAGTTGAGAAGTAAATGAAAGTTGGCGTTGTAACTTTTCCCGGCACGCTAGATGATCGCGATGCTGCGCGCGCGGCAACACATGCGGGCACAACTGCGGTTTCGCTCTGGCACGGAGATGCTGATCTAAAAGGTGTAGATGCGGTCATCTTGCCCGGCGGATTTTCTTATGGTGATTACCTGCGCTGTGGAGCGATCTCACGCTTTGCTCCAGTGATGGAAAAAATCATTGATGCTGCAAATGGCGGAATGCCGTTACTTGGAATCTGTAATGGCTTCCAAGTCTTATGCGAAGCGCATTTACTTCCAGGTGCGCTGACCCGCAACCACGAGCTTCACTTCTTATGTCGTGATCAGAAGTTAGAGATTACAAATAACACCACTGCTTGGACTTCTTCTTACCAAGTTGGACAAGAGATTGTTATCCCGTTGAAAAACGGTGAAGGTTCTTTCCAATGTGATGATGCAACACTGGCCAAACTCGAAGGCGAAGGCCGCATCATTGCGCGCTATGTAGGCGAAAATCCCAATGGTTCACGTAATAAAATCGCCGGTATTACCAATGAACGCGGCAATGTCGTCGGCCTAATGCCACACCCAGAACATGCGATCGATACTTTAACTGGCCCAACTGCTGACGGTCTTGGCTTCTTTACCTCTGTATTAAATGCGATGGTGAAGTAATTGGCTCTAGATACCGTCGCGATTGCAACAGCAAACCCTGAGACAACCCAACCTTTTGCTGAGCTTGGTTTAAAGCCCGATGAATATGCGCGGATCAAAGAAATTTTGGGACGTCGTCCAACATCTTCAGAGCTCGCGATGTATTCAGTTATGTGGTCTGAGCACTGTTCATATAAATCTTCTAAAGTTCACTTAAAGCAGTTTGGTGACAAGGCAGTTAAAACCAATGCGTTGCTAGTTGGTATCGGTGAAAACGCGGGCGTGGTAGATGTTGGTCAAGGCTATGCGGTTACTTTTAAAATCGAATCACATAACCACCCATCTTTTATTGAGCCATACCAAGGTGCTGCAACCGGAGTCGGCGGAATTGTTCGTGATATTTTGACGATGGGTGCGCGCCCAATTGCAGTTATGGATCCGCTTCGCTTTGGACCGGCAGATCATCCAGATACGCGCCGCGTCTTGCCAGGTGTAATCGCTGGTGTTGGTGGCTACGGAAACTGTTTAGGTCTGCCAAATATCGGTGGCGAAGTTGTCTTTGATCAAACCTATCTTGGCAACCCACTTGTTAATGCGCTCTGTGTTGGCGTTATGAAACATAGCGATATCAAACTTGCGAAAGCCGCTGGTGCTGGAAATCTTGTGGTTCTCTACGGCGCTAAAACTGGCGGCGATGGAATCGGTGGCGTATCTGTTCTTGCATCCGAAACTTTTGAATCAACCGGTCCTGCAAAGCGCCCTGCGGTTCAAGTTGGTGATCCATTTGTTGAAAAAGTACTAATTGAATGTTCGCTAGAAATCTTCGCTGAAGATTTAGTTGTAGGTATCCAAGACCTTGGCGGGGCAGGCTTATCTTGCGCCACCAGTGAGCTCGCATCAGGCGGCAGCGGCGGTATGAAGGTAGAACTCGATCGCGTTCCATTGCGCGATGCCACCCTTTCACCTGAAGAAATCTTGATGTCCGAATCGCAAGAGCGTATGTGCGCAATCGTTGAACCAAAGCACATTGATCGCTTCCTTGAGATCTGCAAGAAGTGGGATGTCACAGTCACGGTTATCGGTGAAGTTACTGATGGAGAACGCCTAGAAATTACTTGGCATGGAGATTTAATCGTTGATGTGCCACCCCGCACCGTGGCGCACGATGGTCCGGTTTATAACCGCCCGCTTGCCAAGCCTGATTACATCGATCGCGTTAACGCAGAAATTGTTAATGTGACGCTGCCAAGCAGTGCAGATGAAATCAAAGCAGCGGTTTTGAAGTTGGCTGCAACGCCAAACTTGGCAGATAAATCTTGGGTTACATCACAATACGACCGCTATGTACAGGGAAACACAATTCAGTCACAACCAGATGATTCCGGAATGGTACGCATTGATGAGAAGACACATCTTGGTGTCGCGGTTGCTACAGATGCCAACGCAAACTGGTCCTACCTAAATCCTTACGAAGGTGCGAAGCTGGCACTTGCCGAAGCTGCGCGGAATATTGCAACTGCTGGCGCTAAGCCACTTGCCGTTACTAACTGCCTTAACTTTGGTTCTCCTGAAGATCCAGGTGTGATGTGGCAATTCGCAGAATCTGTTCGTGGATTAGCTGATGGATGTTTAGAGATGGGGCTACCTGTTACAGGTGGAAACGTTTCTTTCTATAACCAAACAGGTGCAGTTGCGATCTTGCCAACGCCAGTTATTGGCGTACTTGGCGTAATTGATGATGTGCGCACCCGCACACCGATGAGTTTCGATAAAGCAGGACTTGATCTTTATCTACTTGGTGAAACCAAGGCAGATATCGCCGGCAGTGAATGGGCTTACATCCACGGACAACGCGGAGGATCTGCACCAATCGCTGATTTACAGC
>CAZLTK010000108.1:0-2588 GCA_964562535.1 uncultured Candidatus Planktophila sp. | reverse complement strand
TTCGACTCTTCTCTTTCCGCAAGGGTCAAGCCAATTTGGTTGAGCTAACACTTCCAGATTCATCAATGTGTATTGGAAAGACCGTTGAAGAGATAACTCTTCCCGATGATGCTTCACTTGCTGCAATCGTTCGTGATGGCCGAGTTATTACGCCAACTCCAACAGATGTATTTAGCGCCGGAGACGAATTGCTATTTGTCGCCTCAGCAACTGCTGAGAACTTAATTAAATCTTGCTTTATCGCTCAGTAATTTAACTATTCACTGACCTTGGTAGGTGGAACGGTCTTTAGGATCATCCAAGAGCCATAAGCAGTCGCTAAGAAAAGTGGATAGCCCATCGCCAGATTTACCGTCCCAAGTAGGTTTACATTTCCGCTTCTATAAATCGGATATTGGACTGCAATTCGCGTAAAGAACATGCCTACCCAGAGCCAGCTGGCACGTTTATATGCACGAGCACGCGCTGGATCTTTTCGCCAATGCAAATTTTCTCCCAGAATTGGTCCGAGCAATAAACCAAGCACCGGCCAACCTGCGAGATTGGCGATCAAATACACGGTTCCATAACCAAGATTGGTGAGAAGTTTTGGAATATATAGATCACTGGCATTACCGGTGCGATTGGCAAACCATGCACAAATAAGCGAACCAATTAATCCAGAAACAGCATGTTGAATAGTCTCGCGCATCGCCAAACGGATGATTGTTAGTACTGTAGATACCGAAACGGATGCGATTAAAGCCGGTTGTAGGTCATCCATTAAATTAAATACAACTAGAAAGATTATCGATGGAATACCTGAATCGATTAGACCTTTCTTGCCACCAAATGCGGCAAGTACTTTTGCTTTATCGGATTCGTGCCCGGGATTGCTCATGCACGCCCCGTAGAACCGAAACCATCGCTACCTCGCCCTGATCCTGGAAGGTTTTCTACTTCTAAGAAATCAGCGCGCTCGACTTTTTGAATTACCAATTGAGCGATGCGATCACCGCGCTTGAAGGAAACGCTCTCTTTTGGATCATGGTTGATCAAAATTACTTGCAACTCACCACGATATCCCGCATCTACAGTTCCGGGCGCATTGACCATAGTGACGCCATGCTTAATCGCAAGACCAGATCGTGGGTGGACCAGAGCAACATAACCATCAGGAAGTGCGATAGAAATTCCTGTCGGAACTAAGGTGCGCTCCCCCGGCGCCAAGGTGAGATCGATACGGGAAACGATATCTGCGCCAGCATCTCCTCCTTTGGCATAACGAGGTAGAGGAAGATCTGGATCTAAACGTGTTACGAGCACCTGAACGCCCATTATGGATTTATCTCAAATTCGGGATCAACGAAAGCTAAAATCTCAGGAGATTTGGCGATATGTTCGAGGTACTCCTTTGGAGCGTTATCTAAGAAGTGAGACATTGGAACAATTACAAAGAGCGCAGCAGCCTTAACTGCAATTTCTCCATCTGGTCCGCCAAGTCGTCCTTCAGCTGCGGTGTAGACCTTCCGGTTAACTTGCCCAGTTATTCGCGCCGTAATGTGCAGCGTTGTTCCCATCGGAACCGGCTTTAGGAAATCTGTCTCTAAGCGAGCGGTAACTGCAGGAGAGCGAATTAGCCACATCAATTTTCCGAGCGCTTCATCAAATGCCAATGAAAGTAAACCACCATGTGCCAGACCTGGAGCGCCTTGATGATTTTCAGTAACTGTAAATTCCGCTGTTAAATCTGCAGCGGCTCCGGCATGTGCGACCAAGTGAAGACCTGTCGGATGAAGTTCACCGCAACCAAAACAATGTCCAAAGTGAGAAGGAATCTTTGTGCCGATTTCTGGCGCCTTGGGATGTCGCTCCGGAATCAGCGCGCCTTCTGGTGGAGTAGTGCTTGCGACTCGGCTCATAGCATCACTTTACTTCAAAGTGGTTGCTTCATCTACAACACAATTAGACTAAGGCTGTGATCTTCCGTGAGGTTCTACGCCCGCCTATTTGGGTACTCGCCTTTATTTATTTCCTCTTACTCTCAATCGTGCTCTCTGTATGGGCCGCCTTTGATAGCCGCGCAACTTTGATCACTTTGGCAATTTCAACCCTCGCCCTAATCTGGATCGCGATAGCGATGCGTTCGGAGATAACCTTCGACGGTAATATCTTAAGAATCGATAAAGCGAATATCGAAGTTAAATACTTAGGCAAAGTCACGCTATTGGATAAGACTGCCATGCGCTTGCTGCGTACGCGCGATGCTGATCCAGCGGCATATTTAGCGATTAAGTTCTGGGAGCCATCAGGGCTACGTGTAGATTTAAATGATCCGCGAGATAAGACTCCATACTGGCTAATAACGAGCAAACGCGGCGAAGAAATCGCCGCGCTGCTTAACCGTTAATCTGCAATTCTAAACTAATTGCACTCTTTGCAGACTGCTTTAGCGCCCTCACCCTTTGCCAACTGAGTTATGTGATGCACCAAGAAGCATCGTGAACAAGTAAATTCATCGACCTGCTTTGGTACAACGCGGACTGCTAGCTCTTCTCCAGATAAATCTGCTCCTGGAAGTTCTAGATTCTCTGCCGCTTCCGCCTCAT
>CAZLTK010000107.1:0-2598 GCA_964562535.1 uncultured Candidatus Planktophila sp. | reverse complement strand
CTCCAGGTCACGAGCTCTAATCGATAGCCCCGGCTGATTAGACGGCAACCCTCCACCGCGGTGGGGTGCTCCGGGTGACGACCAGGTTTGCATCACACGATGTGAGCAAGTGCGTGAGGGAATTAAATGTCGAACTCGATTACAACAGCAGTTACAGGTGCATGGCTGGAAAGCCACGACCCTGGCGATCGCAAATTTGTAAAGATCGGTTTTCTATTACTCGAAAGCGGCGAGACGCTGCCGGATATCACCATTGCGTATCAAAGTTGGGGCACATTGAATGCTGCAAAAGATAATGCGATATTAATTAACCACGCCATGACTGGTTGGTCTGATGTAACTAGCTGGTGGCCAAATATGGTCGGACCTGGTCTGCCCTTTGATACCGATAAATATTTCATCGTCTGTCCCAATGTAATCGGTGGATGTCAGGGAAGTACTGGGCCATCAAGCATTGCTCCTGATGGCAAACGTTACGGTTCACGTTTTCCAGTTGTCACCGTGCGCGATATGGCCGCGGCCGAACTTTTATTTTCCGATGCCATTGGAATTAAGAAATATCGTTTGGCTGTAGGTCCATCCCTTGGCGGAATGCGCTCGCTGGAATGGGCGATTGAATATCCCGACCGCGTAGGTGCGATCTGCACGATCGGTTCCTCTGCCGTTGCAACTGGAGATCAGATCGGTGGATTCTCAGTTCAAATCCGCGCGATTAAGAGCGATCCAAATTTCAACGGTGGCGATTATTACGAGCAAGCAAAGGGCCCAATCGAAGGCTTGGGTATCGCCCGACGTATCGCGCATCTGACGTATCGCACCGAATCTGAGATGGATGTGCGCTTTGGTCGTCAGATGCAGGGCGATGACACCGGGCGCTATGCCGTTGAGTCTTATTTGGATCACCAGGCCGATAAATTAGCCAAGCGCTTTGATGCCAATACCTACATATCGCTAACTTCGGCGATGGCATCCCATGATGTGGGCCGAGATCGTGGGGGAGTCGTGGCGGCGCTGGAATCGATCATGATTCCGGTCGTTGTGGTCTCAATTGATACCGATCGTCTCTTCCCACCTCGACTTCAGGTTGAGATTGCCGAGCTCGTTCCTAAGGCGCAACCGCTAATTACTATCTCATCGGACTTCGGACACGATGGCTTTTTGGTCGAATCTGAGTCAGTTGGCGCCGCAATCGGCCAAGCGCTGAGTATAATATAGCCATCGCTTCGAGCAGTTCGAAACAAAAGTTTCGAAGATAGTTCGAAAAAACCAAAGGACAATTGTGGCTGTATTTAGTGCGCTCAAAAACAAGGCAAAGTCAGCAAAGGCAGCGAAAAAAGCTGTTGCCAAGAAAGCTGTTGCCAAGAAAGCTGTTGCTAAGAAAGCACCTGCAAAAAAGGTAGCCGCCAAGAAGGCACCTGTTAAGAAAACCCCAGCGAAGAAAGTTGCCGCTAAGCCAGTAAAGAAAGTCGCAGCCCCCAAGCCTGTTAAGCCGGTAAAGGTTGCGCTGAAGAAAGATTTATCTGCCAAAGAAGTACAACAACTTGTAAATTTGAAGAACGACGTCGCTCGCCACAAAGAGATCGTCGAAACACTTGCTGCCAGCGGTATCGATAACTATCGCAAAGCAGTTAAGAAAGAATTCCTAGCGCTCGCCCAAGAAGCGCGCCACCTTGATGAAGTTATTGCAATTGATTCAGAGAAAGCACGTAAAGCAGGACTCGGAACATCTGCGCGAATTCTCTCTAAGGCCCAACTCGCACTTATCGCACCACCTCCAGCACCGGTTGCTGCAGCTCCTGCCAATTCAACTTCTGGCAATTCAACTTCTGGCAAGAGCGAAGGTAAGACTGCCAAGGCTGCAATTGTTTTAGATGATGAAGGCAACGAGATCGTTGTAGAAGAAGTTGAACTTGAAGATGTCGAAACCCTTATCGCTGAAGTCGCTGAAATCATCGACACAGAAGCAGAAGATAAATCTAATCAGCCACGCGTTGTAAACCTTGCTGAAGAAGCATCAGGTAATGAAGAAAATGCTTTCACCCTTAAGGCCTCTGAAGAAGATGATGCGCCTGCGCAGACAGTTATGACTGCTGGTGCAACTGCTGACCCAGTAAAGGATTACCTAAAGCAGATCGGCCGTGTAGCACTTCTTAACGCTGAGCTCGAAGTAGAGCTAGCAACACGTATTGAAGCCGGCCTCTTTGCCGAGGAGAAGATTAAAGAAGATAAAAAAATGGATAAGAAGTTCAAGCGCGAACTTGAATGGATCGTTGAAGATGGCAAGCGCGCCAAGAATCACTTACTAGAGGCAAACCTTCGCCTCGTTGTATCTCTTGCAAAGCGTTACACCGGTCGCGGCATGTTATTCCTTGATCTAATTCAAGAAGGAAACCTCGGTCTTATCCGTGCGGTTGAAAAGTTCGACTACACAAAGGGTTACAAGTTCTCTACCTATGCAACATGGTGGATCCGTCAGGCGATTACTCGCGCGATGGCTGACCAGGCTCGCACAATCCGTATTCCAGTTCACATGGTTGAAGTCATTAATAAGTTGGCTCGCGTTCAGCGCCAGATGTTGCAAGACCTCGGCCGCGAACC
>CAZLTK010000106.1:0-2615 GCA_964562535.1 uncultured Candidatus Planktophila sp. | reverse complement strand
TTCATTACTTAATAAAAAACCCGCCACTTTACGTGGCGGGTTTTTTATTTCACTTCTTTATTTATTTATCTTGAATTATTTATCTTGAATTATTTATCTTGAATTATTTATCTTTCAGATCTTCTCTAAGTGAATCTGAAACTCGCTCAAAAATTTCTGCAAGTACCGCCTGATCTGCCTTTGATAGTTGATCAACAAAACGCGAGCGCACACTATCTACATGGTCCGGGGCGGCAGCAACGATCGCCTTCCAACCTTTTGCGGTCATCACCGCAAAATATCCGCGCTTATCAATAGGGCAAGCCTCACGCTTTACCCAGCCGGCCTTCTCCATCACCTTCATACGGTGAGAAAGGCGCGAGCGCGACAACATCGCAACTTCGGCAAGTTCTGCCATACGCATCCGGCGCTCGGGGGCATCACTTAACTGGGCCAAGATCTCGTAATCGGCCATCGAAAGTTCATGGTGGGCCAGGTCTAAATCCAGGGCTTCGAGCAATCGGCGGCTAGCCACGATATAGCGGCGCCAAGCCTTCATTTCAGCAGCGTTGAGCCAGCGAGGTGAGGTAGCGTTTTGCCGTGCCATTGGGCAATCATACTTTAATTACCGCAAAGTTGAACTTTCAACTACTTATTTGACGGTTACGAGAACAAAGGAAGTCATGACTAAGCAGATACGCAGTGGGATCGATCCTTCACATATCGATAAAACTTTTCGCCCCCAAGATGATCTCTATCGTTACTTCAATGGCCGCTGGCTCAAGGAGCACGAGATCCCCCAAGATCGCTCATCTGATGGCATTACCTACCAACTCTATTTAGAGGCTGAAGCCCAGGTTCGCGAAATCATCGAGACTGCAAAAGGTGAAGGCGATGCCCAGAAGATTCGCGATTTGTATGACTGCTTCCTCGACACTGATGCAATCACCAAAGCCGGCATTACTCCCCTGCTTGATGATCTCGCCGCAATCGATCGCATCGAAACTCGCGATCAATTTATTAAGACAATGGCCGATTTAGAAATGCGCGGGTTAGGTGGCGCATTCGGTCTTGGAATTTATGGCGATGCCATGAACTCGGAGATGAATATTGTTTATCTAGGACAAGGCGGTCTATCGCTACCGGATGAGGCTTACTACCGTGAAGAACAATATGAAGAAATTCGTAAAGCCTTCAAAGTCCATGTTGCCAAAATGTTTGCGTTGGCCAAGATTGAAAATGGTGCAGATTTAGCGGAAAAAATTTACGCCCTAGAAGCCCAAATTGCATCCCACCACTTTGATCAGGTTAAAGATCGCGATGTTGAACTCACTTATAACAAGATGACCTATAAAGAGCTCTGCGCCCTTGCCCCACACTTTGATTGGGCGACCTGGCTTGAGTACAGCCAGATTCCAAAGGCGGCCTTTGACGAGCTAGTTGTGCAGCAACCACCATTCTTTGCTGGCTTATCTAGCATCCTAGAAAACTTTGATCCCGCCCCATGGAAGGCGTGGATGAAGTGGCAATTAATTTCAGGTGCTGCGGCTTACCTTCCCGATGAATTTGTAAATCAGAACTTTGATTTCTACGCCAAAACTTTATCGGGCACCCCCGAAATTCGAGTTCGCTGGAAGCGCGCAATTTCCTTTGTAGAAGGCGCACTTGGCGAGGCTATCGGCCGCATCTATGTACAGCGCCATTTCCCGGAGGCCGCCAAAACCGCGATGCTTGAACTAGTTGATAACTTGATCGAGGCCTACCGCATCAGCATTAACGAACTTTCCTGGATGAGTCCAGAAACCAAAGCCAAGGCTCTAGATAAATTAAGTAAATTCACGCCAAAGATCGGCTATCCCGATAAGTGGCGCGATTATTCGGCGCTAACAATTACTCGCGATGACCTCTTTGGAAATATCGGCCGCATCACTAAGTTTGCCCGCGATATCGAATTAGCCAAGATCGGCAAGCCAGTTGATAAGACCGAATGGCTGATGACCCCGCAGACCGTTAACGCTTACTACCACCCGATCCAGAACGAAATAGTCTTCCCGGCCGCGATCTTGCAGCCACCGTTCTTTGATCTAGAGGCCGATATCGCAGCCAATTACGGCGGAATCGGTGCGGTTATCGGCCATGAAATCGGCCACGGCTTTGATGACCAAGGTTCCAAATTCGATGGCGATGGAAACATGATTGATTGGTGGACCGAATCCGATCGCACCGAATTTGAAAAGCGCGCAAATATGTTGATCAAACAATTTGATGCCCTTTATCCGGAGGAGACCCCAGATATCCATGTAAATGGCGCTCTAACGGTCGGTGAAAACATTGGAGACCTGGGTGGCCTTGCAATCGGCTTTAAGGCTTATAAATTGGCTCTAAAGGGCGCTCCAGCGCCTGTAATCGATGGTTTAACGGGCGAACAACGGTTCTTCTTATCATGGGCGCAAGCTTGGCGCGGCAAGGTACGCGCTGAAGAACTGCGCCGCCGCATCGCAACTGATCCGCATTCTCCATATGAGTTCCGTTGCAACGCCATAGTTGCCAACATCAGCGATTTCTATGAGGCCTTCGAAGTTACCGAGGGCGACAAGCTATGGCTGGCTGAAAGTGAGAGAGTCGAGATCTGGTAA
>CAZLTK010000105.1:0-2738 GCA_964562535.1 uncultured Candidatus Planktophila sp. | reverse complement strand
TTGGCTGGATCTCCCCCGAGATCAACAATTGCTTCGCGCATGGTTGCTAGATCTACTACGCAAGGGACTCCGGTGAAATCCTGCATGACAACGCGCGCTGGCGTAAATTGAATTTCAGTATCTGGTTCAACTGATGGATCCCATTGCGCAAGAGCTTTGATGTGATCAGCGGTGATATTTGCGCCATCTTCGGTGCGAAGTAAATTTTCTAGTAAGACTTTAAGCGAGAACGGCAAACTAGCAGCGCCCTCGATCTTAGAGATATCAAAGATTTCGAAATCTTTGCCGCCAACGTTTAAATTCTTCTTGGCACCTAATGAATTTTTGCTCATCACTTATCCCTCACTGATTTATCTTGACGTCAAGATACCTTAACTCGCTTAAAAAGTGCAACAGATTCGATGTGTTGCGTCATCGGAAAGAGATCAAAGGCGCGAATATCGGCCAGCGCATAGCCCGAACTTTCTAAGTAAGCGCTATCCCGGGCAAGCGCTGCAGGATCGCAAGCCACATAAACGATTGCACGCGGCTTTAGAGAGACCATTGATTGAACGACGTTCTTGCCCGCTCCTTCGCGAGGTGGATCAAGAATAATTACATCGGCTTTCGAAAACCGCGGCAGAATCTTTTCAACATCGCCGGTATGGATTCCGACATTGGTGCGCTCGGCAAAATTTCTAAACGCATCCCCAGTTGCGGATTTACTGCCTTCGACCAGATCGATTCTGCCGCTCTCGCCAACTAATTCGATAGCTTGAGATGTAAAGAGCCCAACTCCTCCATAAAGATCCAAGACTTGATCGCCAATCTTGATCTCGGCATATTTCAAAACCGCTTCGCAGAGAACAGTGGGCGCGCTTTTATGGCTCTGCCAGAAAGAGCGTTGCGATACTTCTAGTGCCACGCCATTTACCTCATAAGTTGCAATATCCGGTCCTTCAGATGTTCGAACTGGGCTTTCATCTCGTGTATATCCCGTTGCAATGGTGCGCTCACCAGTGGATGAAATTGAAACTTCGACTTGCAAATCTCCCTTCCATTTACGATTACTTAACTCTTGATATTTCAGTTCAGGTTGCAGAATTCGGCAATCGGAGACCGGAACCACTTTATTACTACGCGCCTGTCGAAATCCAAGCGCTCCGTCACGCGTTGTTACCGCGGTAAAGCGGGTGCGATAGCCAAGCGGTCCGCCTACTTCTTCAACCTGCACATTTACTTCTCTCTTGGCAATACGTGCAAATTGTTCTGTGATTACTTCACTCTTTAGCTGGCGTTGTCGATCCAATGAAATATGTTGAAAGTCGCATCCCCCGCAACCAGCGCGATGTGCAAATTGGCAAGGAGCGCTTACGCGATCACTAGAGGCGCTCAAGACTTTAACGACATCGGCGCGATTAAATGAAGATCCGGTGCTAGTTATCTCAATTTCAACTTCTTCACCAGGTATCGCGTGGCGAACAAAGATCACTGCGCCAAGGTGGCGCGCTATGAAATGGCCGCCGTGGGCGATCTTCTCGATGGTGACGACAAAGCGTTGACCTACAGTTAGGTCCACCTTTCGTTCTGCTTTTTCCATTCGAGGATCATCTATCGCCATGCACCCAAGCCTAGAGGTGGTAAGTTAAACCTCGTGCACGTCGTGATTATGGGATGCGGTCGAGTTGGTTCCTCTTTGGCGAGCGAACTCGAAGCTGCTGGCCATTCAGTTGCAATTATTGATCAATCTCGTGAAGCCTTCCGTCGCTTGGGACCAGACTTTAAAGGTCGTACAGTCGCTGGCGTTGGCTTTGATCGCGATACCTTGCTTGAAGCAGGCATAGAAACAGCTGATGCATTTGCTGCGGTCAGTAATGGTGATAACTCAAATATTTTGGCAGCCCGTGTTGCCCGCGAAACTTATGGCGTCGCAAATGTTGTTGCACGTATCTACGATCCAGGACGCGCTGAGATTTATCAGCGCTTAGGCATTCCAACTGTTGCAACTGTTATCTGGGCAACTGATCAGATCTTGCGTCGCCTAGTGCCAGAAGGTTCACTTTCTGAATGGCGCGATGCCAGCGGAACAATTCAACTCTGCGAGATGCATCCCCACAAAGATTGGTTCGGTCGTCCAATCGCAGAAATTGAATTAGCGATCGAAGCTCGCGTTGCTTTTTTAACTCGACTCGCTGAAGGTTTGATCCCTGATGAGCACACTGTTTTGCAAGAAGGCGATCTAATGCACGTAACAGTTCGAGCCGAAAACACCGCTGCTGTGGAAGCAATTCTGGCGCGCTCACCTGAGGATCATTCATGAGAATTGCTATAGCAGGGGCCGGAAATGTTGGTCGTGCGATTGCGCGCGAACTTCTCGATAACGGACACCAAGTACTTCTAATCGACCGCGATCCAAAAGCTCTGAAGATGGAATCAGTTCCAGATGCCGAATGGTTGATGGCCGATGCCTGCGAAATTACCTCACTCGATAAAGCGGTTTTAAATAATTGCCAGGTTTTAGTTGCAGCAACCGGTGATGACAAAGTTAATTTAGTAGCCTCGTTATTGGCCAAGACCGAATATGGCGTTCCTCGCGTTGTCGCGCGTATTAATCATCCAAAGAATGAGTGGCTCTTTGATTCATCTTGGGGTGTAGATGTTGCAGTATCAACACCACGAATTATCTCAGCGCTAGTTGAAGAAGCAGTAAGCGTAGGAGATGTTGTTCGACTCTTCTCTTTCCGCAAGGGTCAAGCCAA
>CAZLTK010000104.1:0-2800 GCA_964562535.1 uncultured Candidatus Planktophila sp. | reverse complement strand
GATCCGATCCACGGCAAGCGCGAATTTCAATATCTTTAATGATTGATAAGCCCACATGAATTCCTATCCGCTAAAAAATCCTATAGGAAAACTTAGTGCGCTATCTGGGCGCGGGTCAAGGATCTTTAGAGGTTATTTTTATTTATTGCTTGGGCAGCTGGTGCAAATCGCTTTAGCGATGACTCAATATGGGCATGCATCGCAGTTTTGGCAGCTTTCGAGTTCTGTTCAATTATCGCTTTGGCGATGACATCATGTTCCTTAATTGCTAATTGACCAGAACCAACTTGGTAGTACTCTTCGAAGAGATCCTGCACAAACTTTGCGCGGCTCTCGCCTTCAATTAAGTGCAACTTATTGGCCATGAAAAGTCTAAATAAATGGAGATGACAGTGTGTGCGCTCGTATGAATCGGCTACTGATTGATTGCCAGAAATGCTGGCGATAAGAGCATGAAAGCGCGCATCGTGTTCGGTAAGCGCCTGGAATTGATCATCACCGGAAATTTTTAGCGCCGTTTTAGCGCTCTGCATCTCCGCCTTCAGTGCAGTCTTTCCGGTGTTATCAACTAACTTGGCGGCTTGTTCAGCAGCCCATGGTTCAATAAGTAAGCGGAACTGAAATAAGTCATTAAACTCTTTTAGGGAGAGCAGAGCAGTTGCTTTGTAACCTTTTAGCGGCTCTTTTGCAATCAGACCATCTGATTCAAGTCGGGCTAGCGCTTCGCGCACTGGAGTCTGAGATACATCTAACTGAACTGCAAGTGCATCAATATTAACTTTAGAGCCAGGTGCTATTTCATGATCAAAGATCATCGCTTTAATCATCTCGTATATGTCATCAGATAGAACTGAACGACGTGGTGTGCGTTTTACAGGGCGAGCAGAGGCGATCTTCTTGTTTGGCATTGCCAACCTCATTTCAATGATCGAGCCGCTACTTGCGAAGACGTAATCCTTGCATACCGCCGTCGACGCTGAGAACAATTCCGGTCGTTGAGGCTTGGCGTGGGCTGGCTAGATAGAGAATCGCGCTAGCAACTTCATCTGCGCTGACCAAACGTCCCATTGGCTGACGGGCCTCGAGAGCGGCGCGCTCTGCGGCAGGATCTGCAGCTTGTGAAAGTAAACGAGAAACCCAAGGAGTATCAGCAGTTCCTGGCGCAACGCAATTAACGCGGACCTTATCTGGGATTCCATCTGCTGCCATGGCCAGAGTTAGTGAAAGCACCGCTCCCTTACTTGCAGAATAAACCGCGCGTTGTGGAAGTCCAGCGGTTGCGGCTATGGAACAAGTATTAACAATTGAAGCTACCTTGCTCTTCTTGAGAAATGGCATCGCTGCGGCGCTCACGCGACCCATACCAAAGACGTTTACACCGAAGACTTTTGTCCATTCTTCTTCTTTCGCATCGGTAATCGAACCAATTGCGCCGACGCCTGCGTTATTGGCCAAGATATCGATGACATCAGTTTGCTTCGCGATCTCGCTAAATGCGACAGCCACTTTCGAAGGATCGGATACATCGCAAGGAATAAAGGTTGCGTGCGTACCCATCTCACCAGCGCTTAGATCTAAGCCAAAGACTTTTGCTCCAGATTCCGAGAGCATCCGCGCCACCGAAAGGCCAATACCTGAACCAGCTCCAGTGACTACTGCAGCGAGACCTTTAAATTCAGTGCTCATGCTTATGCTCCATTCTTCCAGTAACTCCCGGATGGGAATTTGAACTCATCGATACTTGCCTGATGTATTTCAGCGCCCGCTCCAGGTGATAACGGTGCCATGTAATTGCCGTTCTGTATATCGGTTGGAACAATAAAATGTTCATGAAGGTGATCGACAAATTCAACTACGCGACCAGGATGATGGCCAGTAACTGCAACGGCATCAAACATCGCGAGGTGCTGCACCATTTCGCATAGTCCAACGCCACCTGCATGAGGGCAGACCGGAACTCCAAATTTTGCAGCCATCAAGATATTTGCAAGGTTCTCATTTACACCTGCAACACGTGTGGCATCGATCTGCATTACCGAAAAGCCTTTACTTTGCAGCAGCTGCTTAAAGATTATGCGTGATCCAGCCATTTCACCGGTTGCTACTCGAGTTGGGGCGATTCCCGCGGCGATCTTGGCGTGCCCAACTACATCCGTAGGTGAAGTTGGCTCCTCAACCCAAGTTAACTTGAACTCTTTAAGTTGGTTGATCCAGGTGATCGCATCATCGACATCCCAGACTTGGTTGGCATCAATGGCGATTGCAAAATCTGGCCCGACAAGTTCGCGCACCTTGCGAAGGCGACGTTGGTCATCTTCCAAAGATTTACCGCATTTATATTTAAGAAGTTTGAAACCCTGATCCATCGCTTCTTGCGTAAGTTTGAGCATCTTCTCATCGGTGTATCCAAGCCAGCCAGGAGAGGTGGTGTAGGCCGGAACCCCATGAGCACGCAACTTAGCTTCGTTATCTGCCTTGTAATCAACTTGGCGATTTAATATATCGAGCGCTTGCTGCTTAGTTAGCGCATCGGTTATATATCTAAAGTCAATTGCGTTAACAATTGCTTCTGGAGATAGATCCGATAGCAATTTCCAGAGTGGCACCTTACGTTCTTTGGAGAATAAATCCCAGAGCGCATTTAAAACACCACCTGCACCCATATGGAACACACCATAATCAGGCCCCAGCCAGCGAAGTTGTGAATCTCCAGATAATTGATGAGCAATTTCTCCAATGTTTTGAAGTGCTTCAGATGTATTGATGCCGACGATTTTCTCCGAGAGTATTTCAATAGCCT
>CAZLTK010000103.1:0-2822 GCA_964562535.1 uncultured Candidatus Planktophila sp. | reverse complement strand
ACCCCTGACCTCTTCCATGCCATGGAAGCGCGCTACCAACTGCGCCATATCCCCGTGCTGTACGAGAGGGTAACTCTAGCGCACGTGATCTGGCACATCAGCGCCAGATTCTTCACCGAATACTGGCTCCAAGATAGAGCCGGCGTTATGTTCGGCTAAGTGCCAACCCTTAGGGCTAGTCTGCAAAATTGACCAGCGCGCATTTGAAAGCCCGCCGATCTTTCCCCAATGCGCCATCGGTAGATGTAGGTAATGACCGATTAAGCAACGCGCAGTACCGCCATGCGTTGCAACAACAATTAATTGATTCTCTTTATCACCTAGAAACTCATCAATTGCTGCACTTGCGCGGGCTGCAACTTGGCTCCGGCTCTCACCTATAGTTCCAGCAGGGTTATCGTTGCCATCGATCCAACGAACAAAATTTTCCAGATCCGCAGCGCGGTTTTCAGCACCGGTCTTACCTTCCCAGTGTCCGCCGTTGGTTTCACGTAAACGTTCGTCAACTAGTACTTCCATATTTACGATCTCGCCAAGTTTTGATGCGGTAACGCGGGCACGTGATAAATCACTACTTAAAATTGCAGTTGGCTCCATGCCGGCAATAATCGGTGCGGCAAGCTGTGCTTGATAAATTCCAACGTTATTTAACTCAATATCAGAGTGTCCCTGAAAACGGTTTACAACGTTCCAATCAGTCTGGCCATGGCGCCAGAGAAGAATGCGATTGTTCTTACCTGCCATCTGCCACAGTTTCCTTTACGACATCGAGTTCAATTGTTGGGCAATCATTCCAGAGGCGATCGAGCATGTAATAACGGCGCAGTTCGCTACTTTGGATATGTACAACTAGATCTGAATAATCAAGCAATACCCATTCGTCGGTGCCTTCGCGGCGGGCCGGCTTTTCACCTATTAAACGGAGTTTCTCTTCAACCTCATCTGCAATGGCATCGACTTGGCGAATATTTGCACCAGTGACAATTAGAAATACTTCTGAGAGAACCATTTGATCTGAAAGATCGATAGCGATCATCTCTGTACCAAATTTTTCGGCAGCAGCGCGAGCTGCTACTTGAGTTAGCTCGGTTACGCTCTTACTTGCGGGCATAGAGGTTGTGCTCCTTTATATAAGCGGCTACCTGCGGTGAAACACTTTCTATCTCACCAGCGCGTACCGCAGTTGCAGATACGTTGAGCGCATTGATATCCAGATTCGGCGAACCTGGAAAGTCTGGTCGATCGATAACAATGAAGTCGACCATATCCTGTAATTCTTTGCTGCGATGCCAATCTGCGATCTTGCTAAAGGCATCTGTGCCTAGAATCAAAAGTATCTGATCTCCTGGATAAGTCTGCGCGACTGCTTCGACGGTATCGATGCTGTAACTCGGGCCAGAGCGCAGAATCTCAATTGGATTTACTTCTACACGGCTAGCAATTTCAGGAGCTAAATCCTTTAACGCTGCCTGGCACATTGCGCGACGATCTGAACCTGCTGCAACGGGTTCTTGATCTCGCAAGCGGGGCTGTCCTGCTGGAACTAAAAGAATTCGATCTGCTATATCGCGAGTTAGTAACTCAGTAATTACGTGAAGGTGACCTAAATGAATAGGATCAAATGTTCCGCCGTAGATAGCGATCTTTGCCAAATGAAATTTCCCTAGTGAGAAAAATTATTGATCTAGACGAAGTACTAGATAGAGAAAGACTACAAAGACGATAAATGTGCCGACGCCGAAAGCCACTGGTGATGCTGGAAGTTCGCGCACGGTTTCTGAGGCTAGGTTGGTCAAAGCCGATTGGTTGATCATGGGTACAGACTACCCCTGCCCCTCTAGTAACTCTAAAAAGCGCGCCTCATCGATGATGGTGACGCCGAGTTCTTGGGCTTTTGCCAACTTAGATCCGGGATCTGTGCCGACCAAGACATAATCTGTTTTCTTAGAGACTGAACTAGATGGCTTGCCGCCGTGGGCGGTAATTGTTTCGGCGATCGAATCGCGTGTGAATTTCTCGAGCCCGCCAGTTACGACAAAGGTAAGTCCTGCCAACGTTTGCGGAAGATCTGCCACTGCTTGTGCCTGCATCAAAACGCCGGCCTTCTCCCATTTCTTAATAATTTCGCGGTGCCAATCAATAGCAAACCATTCGATGATTGATTGGGCGATAGTTTCTCCAACGCCATCAATGTCAGCAAGTTCTCGTGCATTTGCCTTGGCTATCGCATGCATATCACCAAAGGTATTTGCCAACGCTTGTGCAGCAGTTGGTCCTACGTGGCGAATGGAGAGTGCAACTATTACGCGCCAGAGTGGACGTGACTTCGCCTCTTCCAGAGCGGCCAGTAACTTTTCAATATTCTTTCCCGCGCTGCCGTCTTTTTTGGTAAAGAATTCAGAACGCATTAACTTATCTTTTGTTAAACCAAATAGATCTGACTCATCAACGATGATCGCATCGGTTAGCAAAGCGCTAGCTGCTTCATAACCCATCACATCAATATCAAGCGCGGCGCGTGAGCCGATGTAGTAAATGCGCTCACGTAACTGCGCCGGACAGCTCTGGGTATTTGGGCAACGTATATCAACATCGCCCTCAGTAATTGCACGAAGGGCAGAACCGCAATCAGGGCATTGCGTTGGCATAACGAAGGCGCGTTCTTTTCCGGTGCGCTTATCAAGAACTGGGCCAAGGACTTCAGGGATCACATCACCGGCTTTGCGAATAATTACGACATCGCCGATCAACACGCCTTTGCGTTCGATTTCTTGCGCGTTATGCAAGGTCGCATTGGTAACCGTTGATCCAGCAACTTTGAC
>CAZLTK010000102.1:0-2857 GCA_964562535.1 uncultured Candidatus Planktophila sp. | reverse complement strand
AATACCCAGTGCGCAACTGGGAAGTAAACCAAAGTCGACCAGATCGCGACAAAGATCGCCCAAGCAGTGAACTTTGTGCGGTCTGCGATTGCACCCGAGATCAGTGCTGGAGTAATGATGGCGAACATTAACTGGAATGCTGCAAAGACAAGAACTGGAATTGGATAGACTCCACCGTTATTGGTGAAATCATTAACAACTCCACCTAAGCCGGATAAGGAAATATTTCCATACCAAGCTGAATTTGCCTTATATCCAAAAGCCAATTCAAATCCGTAGATAACCCAAATCACGCTTACGATTCCGATGGTCACCATCGACATCATCATCATATTTAAAACGCTCTTGGTGCGAACCATGCCGCCGTAGAAGAAAGCTAAACCTGGCGTCATAAGTAGAACGAGAGCGGTACTTGCTAACACCCAGGCGGTATCACCTGAATTAAGAACAATCTCTTCCATTATTCGTTTCCTATTCCTAGAGTTTCAAGAAAAATGAACAAACCCTCGCCGTTGAGATGGGGTAAAGATGCTCTCGGCGGGTTACGTAGGCTCGTTTTCTAGGTTAAGACGGGGTCACAAAATCGGGAAATTTGTTACATCTGTGTTAACCCGTGTGCGGGAATGGAAGGCTATTCGCCTATTAAGCCTGAGATATAGCGCTCTGAGTCGAAGGCAGCGAAATCTGATTCGGCTTCACCGGTTCCGACAAACTTGATTGGTATATCTAGAGCGTTTTCAATGGCTAGTGCTACTCCCCCTCGGGCGCTGCCATCTAACTTTGTGACAATCAGACCAGTTACATCAACGGCTTCGGTAAATATCTTTGCTTGGGTAATTCCATTTTGACCTGTCGTTGCATCTATCACTAGAAGAACTTCCGAAACCGGTAAGGATTTTTCAATTACTCGTTTGACCTTACCTAATTCGGCCATCAAATCGCTCTTATTATGAAGTCGCCCAGCAGTATCAATTAGCAAATAGCCAACTTGTTGTTCGTTGGCCCGAACTGCGGCATCAAAAACAACCGATGCGGGCTCGGCTCCATCTTTGCCGGCAATAACTTCAACGCCGATGCGCGCTCCCCATGTCTGCAACTGTTCCACCGCAGCAGCGCGAAAGGTATCGGCTGCCGCAATTATTACTGAGGAACCCGAGCCTTTTAGCGAAGCGGCTAACTTCGCAACTGAAGTTGTCTTGCCAGTGCCATTTACTCCAACAACGATTAGCGCTGAGGTGGAGGCAGCCTTACTTAAGGTGCGGGATTTACTAGAAAGCTTCGAATTCAATATCTGAGTGAGAGAAGCAAGTGCATCATCGCCCTTGATTGATTTAGCATCTTTGATAATTGCAGTTGTCAGAGATGGCCCAAGATCTGCAGCAAGTAGTTCGGCTTCAAGTTCTTGCCAATCAAGTGGATCAGCTGTCGAAACACCTTTTATCTTTGAGATTAATTTACTGAAAATACCCATGATCTAAATACCCATGATCTAAATACCCATTACTTTGAAAACCTTAAGCGGTATCAGATTCGCGCAGGCGCTGTGAAATAACCTCAGTTACGCCATCGCCGCGCATAGTTACTCCATAGAGCGCGTCCGCAATCTCCATGGTGCGCTTCTGGTGAGTAATGATGATCAACTGTGAACTTTCACGAAGTTCTTCGAGCACAACTAATAAACGGCCCAAGTTAACATCATCGAGGGCGGCCTCAACTTCATCGAGAACGTAGAAAGGGCTTGGACGTGCTTTAAAGATCGCTACCAACATAGCAACTGCTGTCAGTGATTTCTCACCGCCTGAAAGGAGCGACAGGCGCTTGATGCGCTTTCCTGGTGGCCGCGCTTCCACATCGACGCCAGTGTTAAGTAGGTCATCAGGATTTGTAAGAATCAAACGACCATCGCCACCTGGGAATAAGCGCGCAAAGATATCTTCAAAGTGTTTAGCAGTTTCTTCGTAGGCTTCTATAAAGATCTGTTGAACACGATCATCTACCTCTTTAATGATGTCCAAGAGATCTTTCTTGGTGCGCTTTAGATCTTCTAACTGTTCGGCCAAGAACTTCAGACGTTCTTCAAGTGCGTTGTACTCTTCCAAAGCTAATGGGTTGATCTTACCTAGAAGAGTAAGTGATCGCTCTGTTGCAGCTAAACGCTTTTCTTGCTGATCGCGGCGATACGGGATCAATTCGGTGGCGACTATTTCACCAGTTTCAGTTTCGATAAATGTTGGTACATCGTTCTGAGGACCGTACTCGTTGACAAGTGTTGTCATATCAACACCCAGTTCTTCAACTGCCTTGGTCTCGAGAACTTCGATACGCATGCGTTGTTCAGCGCGAGCGATCTCATCTTTATGAACCGATGAAGTCAATTGCTCAAGTTCTGCCGCTAATTCGCGACCGCGTGATCGCACAGTCAGCGTTTCGCCTTCGCGATCAGAGCGTGATGCTTCTAAACGGGCGCGCTCTGTTGCAGCCTTTGCAATAGAGCGTTCAATATGAATTAACGCTTCATATGCTGCCTCTGCAATCGCAGAAGAGATAAGCGCACCGCGCGCTCGAGCACCGCGGCGCGATACAGCGCGCTCAGATGCTTCTCGCTCGGCTTTAGCGGAATCTTCAAGAGCCTTGGCGCGCGCAGCGATTGAATCAACGCGCTCTTCGCTGGTTCGAACGGCAAGACGTGCTTCTACTTCTGCAGTTCGCGCAAGCGAAACTTCATTACGTAAGTTTTCGGCGGCGCTGTGATCTGGTTCGCCAATTTCACCACGCTGCTGAAGTTGTGCAGATGCGATCGAAAGTTCGTTCTCATCGCGACCTTTAGCAGCATTGGCTTCAGCGATTGCAGAATTTA
>CAZLTK010000101.1:0-2875 GCA_964562535.1 uncultured Candidatus Planktophila sp. | reverse complement strand
CTATTTATGATGTGAAGACAGGAACAATCGAACCTTTTGAAGGTTAATTACTCAGCAGGATTTTTTCTACGCATCGGCATACGAGTTATTGGGTAACTCAAATCTTCAAGAAAATCTGAAATAAGTACTTGAGTGATTCCTTGCTTATCTTTCATCACAGCATGTGAAGCTCCAGGAACGATTGCAAGTTGTCCAAGCGGAAGTGCTTCAAATAATTCAACTGTGTGATGATGGTCGATAACATCATCATCGCCTGCTAAAACCAATACAGGGCACTGAATCTTTGCAAGATCCGCCTTCTCAATAGAAGGCTCTGATTTCCAGATTGCGACCATGCGTTCGATTTTTTCAACCAATGTATGAGGTGCATCGGGAGAGGTCTGGTTGTACTCCTCTTGATCTTCAGCGGAGACATTTCCATCGAAATCTGGCATCGGAAGAGTGCCACTGAAGTGGTAATTGCCACCGATGCTAATGATGGAGCGCACAAGTTCTGGGCGCTGGATTGCTACGAGCAAAGCAATGATTGCTCCGTCGCTAAAACCGATGAGATGTGCAGGTTCTTTCACAATCGTCTCTAGGTACGCGATTGCTTCTTTAACTTGGTATTCAAAGTGCAAGCTTCCTGCGCGGTCACCAGTAAAACCATGTGCGGTGCGGTCGTAACCGAAGACATGGAATTGATCTTCAACAGCAGGAAGAATGTTCTGATCCCAATGCGATGTCTGACTCAGACCGCCATGAAGCAAAACAACTGCTTCGCCGTTGTTTTCCCATTCGTATGAGTAGACCTGATGGCCATCAACGTTTAGGTATTGCGGCATTGTTAGTTGGTCTCCAAGTTAGATGGTGTCCATGATGTGGCGATTGCCTCGATCGAATGTCAGATAGTTCCAGGTCCAGTCAGCCATCGTTCCAATTTTGTTACGGCCACCCAAGAGATAGAACAAGTGAAGCCAGAGCCAGGCATACCAAGCTAACGGGCCAGACATAGTGAACTTTCCAACTTGCACCACCGCTTTGTGACGACCAATTGTGGCCATCGAACCCTTATCGCGATACTTAAATGGAATAAGTTTCTCGCCTGCGGATTTACGCAGAATCTGCTTTGCAACCCACTTACCTTGTTGCATCGCAACTGGTGCAACCATCGGATAGAAGCGCCCATCTTTATCTTTAGTGCCGTTGATATCGCCGATAGCCCAGATATTTGGGTAGTGATTTACCTCTAAGTTCTCATCAGTGTCGATTCGAGAACCAGCGATAGGAAGATTCAGAAGTCCTGCAGTTGGTTCACCCTTAACTCCTGCGGCCCAGATTGTTACCTCTGCAGGAATTGGTTCGCCATCTTTAATAATAATTTTGCGAGATTGGATTTCGCGCACTGAAGTATTGGTCTTAACAAAGACGCCCAACTTATGAAGATCGTTCTTTGCTCGCTCTGATAATTTTTCGCTAAACATAGGCAAGATACGTGGGCCAGCTTCGATGAGATAGACATCAATATGGTCGGCAGCATGCGCTAAATCATTCTTCAGTGGTCCGCGCTTCAATTCTGCAAGCGCGCCAGCCATTTCAACACCTGTTGGGCCACCACCGACAACAGCGATGGATAGGCGAGTGTCATCTTCAAAGCGAGCTAAATCTTCAAAGCGGCGCATTACTTCAGCGCGAATCATCAAAGCTTCATGAACGCTCTTCATGCCAAGACCATGTTCAGTAACTCCGGGGACACCGAAGTCAGCAGTTGATGAACCGAGGGCAACAACCAAATGATCGAATTCAAGAACTTCAGAGGAATCTAGCTTTACCGTCTTGTTCTTGTGATCAACAGAAATTGGTGAACCCATACGGAATTTAATTCCGGTATCGCGCAGGGCTCCGCGCACTGGGTGAACAACGTGATCGGCGGCAAGGCCGGCAGTTGATACCTGATAGAGAAGGGGTAAGAAGGTCTGGAAGTTATGGCGGTCAACGACGGTGACATCGGCCTTTTTGGCTAGCGCCTTCGCGGCATGGAGCCCACCGAACCCGGCTCCGAGAATGACAACGCGAGGTCGGGTAGAAGAAGGCATGTTCTAAGTCTAGGCTCACTTACATGGATACGCAGAATCAGCCTCGCCTCTATCTCGTAACTGGTGCATCAGGTTATGTCGGTGGCCGCCTTGTTCGCGATTTACTCAGCGATAAGAAGCGTGTGCGCGTATTAGTGCGCGATGCCAAGAAGTTAAAGGGCCAGAGCTGGGTTGATGGCGTTGAAATTGTTGAAGGTAATGCAAGTAATGCGCAAGATCTTGATCGCGCGCTCGCTGGCGTTCATACCGCTTATTACTTATTGCACTCAATTGGCACATCTCATGATTTCGGAAAACTTGAATCATCAATGGCTCGTGGTTTTGCAATGGCAGGTGAACGCGCCAATATTCAGCAGATTATTTATTTAGGTGGAATTGCTAACGATAAGAATCGCAGCCGCCATTTAACATCCCGTATGAATACAGGAATTGAGTTGGCATCATCAACAATTCCAGTTCTTGAAATGCGTGCCGGAATCATTATCGGTTCAGGATCAGCATCCTTTGAAATGTTGCGCCACCTCACTCACCGCTTGCCAGTCATGACGACGCCAAAGTGGATTGCTAACCGCACCCAACCCATCGCAATTCGCGATGTTCTGTACTACTTACGAAGCGCAGCAGATCTTCCGAAGCCAGTAGATCGTGTCTGCGATATTGGTGGTCCTGAAGTTGTTACCTATGCCGCGATGATGCAGAGCTTTGCTCATATCTCTGGGCTACGTAAGAGAATCATTATCAAGATTCCGGTATTGACCCCAAAACTTTCCAGTTTATGGATTGGCTTTGTAACGCCTGTG
>CAZLTK010000100.1:0-2897 GCA_964562535.1 uncultured Candidatus Planktophila sp. | reverse complement strand
GCTCTGCAGCCGCATCAAAACGATGATCGCGCAGAGAATGTACCTGGGGTTATCTCAAGACTTGATAGCAGCGTAATCGTTGGGCTTACTGATCTTGAGTTATATGACGGATTCGTTGTCGCAAAATCTGAAAAGACCAATACCGGTGAATTAGTTCGCGATCGTGTGGTTGCCGCACCTCCTGTTTCTAAAGTGGCGGGTTATTACTGGCAACATATTTCCTATGTAGCAATTTGGTGGCTAATGGCCGCAATAGTTCTTTACCTTCCTTTCTATCGCCGTAGTATTAAGCCATGAGCGGTGCGGTAAAGAGATTTCGAGTAATGGCGGTAATCGCCGGAGTAATGTCCCTGCTTCTCTGGTTTGTTGATCTGCCAGTGGCTTATCTATTTAACAACGAAGACTGGAAAGCCAAAGTCGCCTGGATACCCTTTGTTCATGGCTGGGTTTATGCCGTTTACCTTTTAGCGGCAATCCAATTTTCCGTAAAAGCGCGCTGGGAGTTGCGCCGCGTTATCTGGCTGGCTCTAGCTGGCACTTTGCCAATTGCTTCATTTATTGCAGAGCGCAAAATTGTTAAGACCTATTCGTAACGCCATTAAATCTGCGCTCTATCCACTTTATGAGTGGCGGATTGTTAAGTATCTAGATTTTTCAAAGACCCCGCGCCACGTTGGAGTAATCCTGGATGGCAATCGCCGTTTTGCGAAAGAGAATCCAAGTCCTGTCGATCCCAAGGGTCATCGCCGCGGGGCGAGCAAGATCGTGGAATTTCTCGGCTGGTGTGATGAAGCCCAAGTAGAAGTTGTAACGCTCTGGTTGTTATCTACCGAAAACTTTAAGCGCACCCCTGAAGAGTTGGAAGGCTTGCTAAAGATTATTGGCGAAACCGTCGATGAACTCTGTGCAACGGGTAAGTGGAATATCAAGGCTGTTGGCGCGTTAGACCTCTTGCCACCTTGGCTAAGTGAAAAGCTAGCGAGCCTGCCTCCGGTCACCGGTGGTGGCGTAGAAGTAAACGTTGCAATTGGCTACGGCGGACGGCGCGAAATCGTGGATGCTGTTAAGGGATACCTGCAGGGCAAGAGTGCAACTGGCGCAACGCTAGAAAGCGCAGCAAATGATCTAAGTGCCGATGAGATTTCGAAGTTTTTATATACCGCCGGCCAACCCGATCCCGAGTTGTTGATCCGAACATCAGGCGAACAACGACTTGGTGGATTCTTGTTATGGCAGAGCGCGTTATCGGAGTTCTATTTCTGCGAAGCCTATTGGCCGGATTTCCGCCGCGTTGATTTTTTACGTGCTCTTCGCGCATATTCACAGCGCCACCGTCGTCTCGGGGCGTAATTAAGTTTCTGAGTTAATAAAGCGTTAATAAATCGCTATGGCGTGTCGCACTTAAAAGCGAGGGGCAGCGTTCTATCTTTTTCTAGTCAGAAGCAAGTCCCATCGGATACAACTAAAGAGAATGCGAGAGCTGGCCATTGGCTACTCCAGTATCTTCCGGTAAGAAAAAGAATTTAATAAAGACTTACGTCATAGATACCAGCGTTCTCCTGGCAGATCCGAACGCGCTCTCGAAATTTGAAGAGCATGAAGTCATCATCCCTATCGCAGTAATTGGTGAATTAGAGACCAAGCGCGATCATCCAGAACTTGGATACTTTGCCCGCGCCGCACTTCGCACCCTTGATGATTTACGCGTTTCTCATGGCCGCCTTGATCAACCACTAGTGATTACCCCAGAAGGTGGAACGCTTTCAGTTGAGTTAAACCACACCGATTTAAGCACCTTGCCGCACGGCTTCTTGCGTGATGGCACAAACGATTCGCGCATCCTGGCGATCGCAAAGAATTTAATGTCTGATGGAAAACAAGTTGTTCTGGTTACCAAAGATCTGCCGCTTCGCGTTAAGGCATCTTCAGTTGGCGTTGAAGCGCAAGAGTATTTAGCCGAACTAGTTTCCAATAGCGGATGGACCGGTATCGAAGAAGTCGATTGCGGTCATAACGTTATCGACGAGCTCTATGCCTCAGATCGCGCAGACCATGAAGCCGCACATCAATTACCAGTGCACACCGGAATTGTTTTACATTCTGAAAAAGGAAGCGCCCTTGCCCGAGTCACCGCCGACAAGCGCCTGCAGTTGGTGCGTGGTGATCGCAACGCCTTTGGCCTTCATGGTCGCTCGGCCGAACAGCGCATCGCACTCGACCTTTTATTAGATCCCGATATCGGAATCGTTTCACTTGGCGGTCGGGCCGGAACCGGAAAGTCGGCGCTCGCACTTTGCGCTGGCCTTGAAGCGGTTATGGAAAAGCGCCTCCATAAGAAAGTTGTGATCTTCCGCCCGCTCTATCCGGTTGGCGGCCAAGAGCTTGGCTACTTGCCGGGCAGCGAAGGCGAGAAGATGTCGCCGTGGGCCCAAGCGGTCTTCGATACTTTGGGGGCTCTGGTTTCAGAAGCCGTGATCGAAGAGGTCATGGCTCGCGGGCTAATTGAAGTTCTGCCGCTGACCCATATCCGCGGACGTTCGCTCCACGACTCTTTTGTAATTGTTGACGAAGCCCAGTCGCTCGAACGCGGAGTCTTGCTCACCGTTCTGTCGCGAATCGGCCAATCCTCACGAGTTGTGCTGACCCACGACGTCGCCCAACGCGACAACCTCCGGGTGGGGCGCCACGACGGCGTCGTCGCGGTCGTTGAAACCCTCAAAGGCCATCCGCTCTTTGCCCACGTGACCCTGACCCGAAGCGAGCGCTCGCCGATCGCCGCCCTAGTCACCGAGATGCTTGAAGGGCCTATCGCCTAGCACCCCTCTTTAAATCTCACAGTCACAATTCGGACATTACGGACTTCGCCCTAACTGAGCAGGACTTTTGCTCGTCCACAG
>CAZLTK010000099.1:0-3124 GCA_964562535.1 uncultured Candidatus Planktophila sp. | reverse complement strand
CGCGATCCGTTGCTGCCAACAGGAGCAAAAGTAGGTTCTGATCAACCAGGTGGTGACAGAGTTTATCTAGGCGTTGAGATCGAGATTATTCGTGGCTCACTTATTGCAGATGATGTAGAACGTTTTAAGAAGATCTGTCTGGAAGCCGCGGCTGCATTGGGTAGCGCTATGAAAGAGGTAAAAAGTAGCGATCGAGAAATCGATGTGGCAGCGCTAATTACCAGTTCTTTATGGCGCTCTAATCTAGAGATCGCATTTCTAGGCGTTGCCGGCCAAGAGCGAGTCACCAAGTTTCGCCATCCGCTACCGACCTCAACTCCAATTGGCGACCGCGTCTCTGCCTCAATTTGCGCAAAACATAAGGGGCTAATCGCCTCAATAACCAGAATTGTCAGCTTTGGGCAGTTATCTCAAGAGGAGATAAACGGCTACGAATCAATATTTAAAGTTGAGGCGGCGATCTTCGATGCCACTGCGGTTGGTAAGCCATTCTCAGACCCAATTAACGCGGCGATCGCTGCTTACCCGCTAAATGGATTCGATATGGATGAGTGGCAGAACCATCACCAGGGCGGGCCAACCGGCTTCCTGCCTCGCGATTGGCCAGCAAATCAGGGAACAACCCGGTTAATTGCACAGAACCAACCGATCGCATGGAACCCAACTGGTAAAGGATGGAAGGCTGAAGATACGATCTTGGCAACCAAGTCGGGGGTTGAGATACTTACCAACGATCCGAATTGGCCCGCTTTTGAGGTCAATGGTCGGACCAGACCCTTCATCCTTCAAAGATAACCCCTTCGCCTTGCTCATAACGGTCTCATAACAAGCGAAAAACTCGCGCTTTCCCATTGACTCGCTAGGTCGCCAGTGGCACCCTTCACCAAGAGGTCTTACCACTGGAGGCAAATTGAGCACTGTAGCTCTCGTCGCGTTAGCGCGACCTACCTTTGATCTGACCTGCGCCCAAAGCAACTTCGATAGCGCTCGAGCACTGTTAGCTGAACTAGGTGCAACGGTCGTTGGGCCAAGCGAACTAGTTATGACAGTTGAAGATCTCGCAGCCGTAAAACTTCCAGCGGCTGACCTGCACATTTTATTTATGGCCTCATTTGCAGATGCATCACCTGCAGTCGAACTCTTTGGAAAAGTTAATGGACCAATCCTTGGTTGGTCTATGCGAGAACCGGGTGAAGTTGGCGAAAGACTAAAGTTGAATTCAATGTGCGGTGTAAATCTTGCGGCACATGCTCTGATGAATGTTGGGCAATCTATCCGTCACATCCATGGAAACGCCGATGAAGCGAATGTGCGCAGTGCAATCCGTGATGCGCTCGCAGGCAAACTTCCTGAGGCAACTGCTCCAAAATCTATAGTTGGAGAATTTGCACCTGCAGGCGAAGTTGAAAAAGCTTTTGCTTGGTTAAAAGGCAAGAAGATCGGCGCTGTTGGAGATGCTCCAATTGGATTTACTCCTTGCGTATTTGATGGCCAACAGTTAAATAAGTATTTCGGAGTTGATGTACGTCAAATAACAATTACTGATGCATTTGGCAGAATTGATGAAGTTAAGGAAGAAGCGCGCGAATTAGCGTATGCAAACGCGGTAGCGGCTCAGCCATCGCTTTCTTCTGTCAACGTTGATGAAGCGAAGAAAGTTTATGGAGTTGAAGTTGCGCTAGATACCTGGCGCGAAGAAGAATCACTAGATGCGATTGCTATCCGCTGCTGGCCAGAATTTCCAACGGATATGGGTGCCTGCATCTGTTCTTCCCTTGGCCGCCTTTCAGATCGCGGCACAGTTACAACCTGCGAACGCGATGTGCTGGGCGCGGTAACCATGATGATTTGTGAGTCACTTGGTTCAGATGAAAACTATTTGGTAGATATCGTCGATCTAGATGCGGATAAAGGTTTAGTTCGACTTTGGCACTGCGGATCCGCTGCGACAAAATTGGCTGCAGATCCACAAAATGCAACACAAACAACACACTGCAATCGCAAATTAGGCGTTGCAGGTAATTTTCCGCTCAAGACCGGACCAGTAACGCTGTTCCGTATTGATCGGGATGTAGATCCGAGCAACAGCACGGGTTTACGAATGGTTGTGAGCCGAGGGGAATCTATCCCTGCTCCCAATCACTTCCAAGGAAATACCGCAACAGTTATCACTCAACCTGATGCTGCTGCGTTAGTAAATGGAATAGTCACTGGCGGTTATCCGCATCATCTAGTCATCTCGTGGATAGATGTGCGACCAGGTATTCGTCAAATGGCAAAGATGTTAGGGATACCCCTCACAGAATGGTAAAACAACTAAAACCCTCGATTAGCAAAGGACTACAAATGATGAAAACTCAAGGAATGACTTCCTTTAGTGCACGTCGCCTTGGCGCAGTAGCTGTGGTTGCATTCGCAGTCGCTGTTTCGACACTGCCATCGGCATTTGCAGCTGGAGAAGTCTTAGGAAAGGCCTGCAAGGTTGAAGGTGTTTCAACAGGAACAAGTTCAACTTCACTAGTTTGCAAGGCTGGAGCAAATGGAAAGTTGACTTGGCAGAAAGTTCGCTTAAGCTCAAGCCTCGGCGCACCAATTAAAGAGATTGTTCCACCTGCGGGATCAATTGAATTCTGGCACTACCGCCCAGAAGATAAGGCTCACTTCGAAAAGATAATTGCGAATTACGAAGCCAAGTATCCTGGAACAAAAATCACCCAAGTCGTTAAGACAACAACTGATTACAACGCAACTGCACGTGTGCAGATCCTTGCAAATCCAAAGGCTGCGCTATTCGCTTCAGCACGCGGGTCAATCTTCAACGACTTCATTAAGAGTGGATTACCAGCAGACCTAACAAATGAGCGTTTCGTAAAGCGCAACCTCGTCTCTAAGGGCCTTACTGCTGGTATTGATAAGGGTCGCGTACTTGCTGTTCCTTATCACTATCTATTTAACAACCCTGTCTATAACACTGAACTCTGGGCAAAAGAGAAGTGGGATATTCCTAAGAACCTAACTGGTTGGGTCGCCTGGTGTAAGGATGCCAAGGCCAAGGGATATGTTCCTCTTGCTTGGCCAGGAGCAACTCGTGGACAAGCAGCGCAGATCTCAAACTCTGCTCTCA
>CAZLTK010000098.1:0-3222 GCA_964562535.1 uncultured Candidatus Planktophila sp. | reverse complement strand
TTTGAACTGGAGTTTTCATGCGTATTGGCGTCCTTACAGGTGGCGGAGATTGCCCTGGTCTTAATGCGGTTATCCGCGCAGTAGTTCGTAAAGGTGTGAAGGAATATGGCCATGAGTTTGTTGGCTTCCGCGATGGCTGGAAAGGCCCACTCGAGAACTACACAATGGAGCTCAACCTGGAGACAACCCGCGGCATCTTGCCTCGCGGCGGAACTATTCTCGGTTCATCTCGTACCAACCCATTTAAAATTGAAAATGGCGTAGAACGCATCAAGCAGAACCTCGCTGATCAAGGCATCGATGCACTTATCGCAATCGGTGGCGAAGATACGCTCGGCGTTGCTACAAAGTTAGATGCACTTGGCGTAAAGGTAATCGGCGTTCCAAAGACGATCGATAACGACCTTAACAACACCGATTACACATTTGGTTTCGATACATCTGTAAACATTGCAGTTGAAGCGATCGATCGCCTTCACACAACTGCTGAATCACATCACCGCGCACTTATCGTTGAGGTTATGGGCCGCCACGCTGGCTGGATCGCACTTCACTCAGGTATCGCAGGCGGAGCAGCTTGTATCTTGATCCCAGAAGTTAAATTCTCTGTAGATAAGGTCTGCGAATGGGTCGAGTCACGCTTTAAGAGCAGCTATGCACCAATCATCGTTATCGCTGAAGGTGCAATTCCTCAAGATGGTGACATGATCACTAAAGATTCAGAGCTCGATGCTTTCGGTCACGTAAAACTTTCTGGAATTGGCGAATGGCTTGCTAAGCAGATCGAAAGCAAGACCGGCAAAGAGGCACGTACATCTGTACTGGGCCACATCCAACGTGGTGGAACGCCAACTGCCTTTGACCGCGTTCTTGCTACGCGTTTTGGTTTGCAGGCGATCACCGCTGCATCTGAAGGCGATTGGGGCAAAATGGTTGCACTTCACGGAACAGATATCGTCCGCGTTCCGCTTGCAACAGCGACTGAGAAGCTCAAAACTGTTCCAATCGAGCGTTACAAGGAGTCAGAGATCTTCTTTGGATAATTCTCACCCGAGAAACTATCTGAACAAACTACTCTTTACCTCATGATGAATTCATTAGAGACTCTCTTCACTCCTGGACTCGTTGCGGCGCAACAACCGCAATGGCCAGGTGGTGTTGATGGCGCTCCCGTGAAATCCGCAGTTGCCCAACTGAAATCTTTTCCACCACTTGTCTTTGCTGGTGAGTGCGATGATTTAAAGGCGAAGATTGCTGAAGCAGCTGCAGGGCGCGCATTCTGGTTACAAGGTGGAGATTGCGCCGAAACATTTGCAGCAGCGACTGCAGATTCAATTCGCAACCGCATCAAGACGATCTTGCAGATGGCCGCTGTATTGCAGTACTACTCAAGCCTGCCAGTTGTAAAAGTTGGACGTATGGCAGGTCAGTTCGCTAAGCCACGCTCCAATGATTTTGAAACCCGCGGCGATGTAACGCTTCCTGCCTACCGCGGAGATGCCGTTAACGATCTCGAGTTTAATGAAGCATCCCGCACACCAGACCCAGATCGCATGGTTCGTGTTTACAACACATCTGCTGCCACCCTTAACTTAGTTCGCGCCTTTACCCAAGGTGGCTTCGCAGATCTGCGCCAAGTTCACGAATGGAACAAGGGCTTTATCCGCGATTCATCAGTTGGCGATCGCTACGAACAAATGGCGCGCGAGATCGGTCGCGCACTCGACTTTATGAAATCAGCAGGCGTAGATCCAGATTCATTTAAATCTGTTGATTTCTATTCCAGCCACGAAGCGTTGATCATGGAGTACGAGAAGGCGTTGACGCGCATCGATTCACGTACCCAACTTCCTTACGATGTTTCAGCACACTTCTTATGGATCGGCGAACGCACACGTCAACTAGATGGTGCACATATTGATTTTGCTGCCAAGGTACGCAACCCAATCGGTGTAAAACTCGGACCAAAATCAACGGTTGATGATGCACTTGCTTTGATCGATCGCCTTGATCCAAATCGCGAGCCAGGTCGCCTCACCTTTATTACTCGTATGGGTGCAGGCAAAATTCGCGAAGCACTTCCAGCTCTCGTTGATGGCGTTACTAAATCAGGTGCACAAGTACTTTGGGTCTGCGATCCAATGCATGGCAATACCTTTGAGGCAGCAACTGGTTACAAGACCCGTCGCTTTGATGATGTTATGGATGAAGTTAAGGGATTCTTTGAAGTTCATAAGAGCCTCGGAACACATCCGGGCGGAATCCATATCGAGCTAACTGGTGACGATGTCACCGAGTGCCTCGGTGGGGGGGAGCAGATCTCAGAAACTGATTTAGCCACACGCTACGAAAGCGCCTGCGACCCACGCCTTAACCACTCGCAATCACTGGAACTCGCCTTTTTAGTTGCTGAAATGTTGCGCGATCGCTAATTTAGCGTACGTGGCACTGCAAATCTCGCAATACAAATCTCCTATCGGGGTTATAAATCTAATTGCCGATGATCAAATTTTGCTGGGGCTAAACCTTTCTAATGTGAAGGCGCTTAAAGATGGCCTTTCGCAAGATGATTTTCAAAAGGGATTTGAGGAAGTTTCTAAGATCCCAGTCATCACTGATTTGTTAAACGATTACTTTGCCGGAGATATCGCTGCTATCAATGGAATTTCTGTCCGCCAACCTGGTGCGCCATTTTCACAGGCAGCCTGGAAAGCGATGCGCAAAGTAAAGGGCGGCAAAGTACTTTCTTATGCTGATTTAGCAGATAACGCTGGATCGCCAGCTGCGGTGCGCGCTGCAGGTTCGGCATGTGCCAAGAATGCAATTGCACTCGTTGTGCCATGTCATCGCATAGTAAAAACTGGGGGAGCCCTCGGAAATTACGCCTATGGGCTAAGTAAGAAAGAGTGGCTATTACGCCACGAGAACGCGCTTTAAAATTTCAATTGCAGCAGCGCATTGCTCGTCATCAAAATCTAAATGAGTAACTAAGCGCGCATATTTTGGACCTAGCGCGCTAATCCATAAGCCCGCTTCACGGCAACGCGTTGCTAGTTCTCCCGCTGTATATGGAGCCTTTGCTAAATCAAGCCCAACGATATTTGTCTCAACTAAAGTTGGATCAACAAAGGATTTATCTATGGCAGCGATGGCAACTGCTAACTCTTTAGCGCGGCGATGATCTTCCGATAAGCGAGCGATGTTGTTATCGAGTGCGTAATG
>CAZLTK010000097.1:1630-3242 GCA_964562535.1 uncultured Candidatus Planktophila sp. | reverse complement strand
CTTGGGCTAACCGAAGATCTGGAAATGGATTATAGAAAAGTCCGAAGTGAGAGCGATTCACAACTTGACTTGGGAGTAGCAGACAAAATTTCAATTTTGAGAGTGATGGCTTCAAAATCAATAATTTACGATAAAGCCTCGGATTTGATGGCCTTGCAAGCAGAAGCTAAAGAAATAGCAGAAGAAAACAACTCCAATTTAGTTCTCTATTTTTTGAACGCTATAGATGCGTCGACATTACTAAGTCAGGGAGAGTTTAAAGATGCATTTCTAGTTGCAAATAATGTAATCGCACAAGCGGCTCGATATGGTTATTCAGGAATTTTTGGACCGCTCGATGCCATGTATGTGCGGGCAAGATGTTTATTGGAGTTTTCTCAAATTCAAGAATCTCAGGTGCTATTTGAGCAGATAAGAAATCTGGCAAATACTTGGTCGCAACCAATATGGATTTATATTGCGGAGAGTTTTATTGCACGAGAACTAGCATTGAAAGGTAAGTCTTTGGCAGCCCTCGAATTGGTTCGGGCGGGTAGGGATCGTTGCCTAGCTATGAGCCTAAGAAATGGACTAATTACATATTGTGACCTAACAGAGCTTTTTATCAGATATACGATGAAAGATTGGGAGCGCGTAGGTGTACTGCTTGAGCGATTACCTGACTTTCTTCTGGTTGAAAGAATTCGGCCAATATACGCTGAGCAAACCGGAAAGAAATCACAAAGTTTCGTTGTCTCCGACCTTCCTGATATAAATGCGAAGGATCAGATTTATAAGTTGCTTTCTGAAGCTGAAGTTAACATCGAAAAAGAGACGCTAGCTTTGAACTCAATGAAAAAGGCTCTGGAAATTGGCGCTCGAGTTGGTGCAAAGGAAACCTTCTTACGCCAAAATGCTGAGATTCTTAATTTGATTATAAAAATAGCGAGTGAAAAACCAACTGTCTATCTTGAGGAATTGGCTTCCTTGATAACTTCACGCTTAAAGGAGAGAACAGAAAATACTGGGATGCTTAGTGCTGCCCTGACTAAGCGTGAATTAGAGATTTTGCGCCATCTGGCAACTGGCGTGCCAATAAGTGCGATAGCCACAAATCTCCATGTCTCATTAAATACGATGAAGACTCATCTCAAGAATATCTATCGGAAAATTGGAGCATCAGGAAGAGAAGAAGCCGTGGCGAAAGCGAAGAGCCTTTATATTCTCTAGCCAAACTCTTCTATACTTTGAAAGTGGATCTAGAACTCTTAGTAAATATCCTTGACCTAGCCGGCACTTTTGCCTTTGCGCTGGTTGGCGCGCGTATCGCCGCTGATAAAGGATTGGATTACGGCGGCATCGCATTTATTGCAGCTATCGCATCGCTTTCGGGCGGAACTTTCCGTAACCTGTTTCTAGGAGAGCGACCACCGTGGGTATTACACACCTGGTTATTCGCCGGAGTTGTAATTGCAGTTTTAATCACTTTGGCAATTAAAAGAACAAGTCCGGTAGGACGAGTTGTTTTAACCCTAGACACACTTGGATTAGCTTTCTGTTCTGTATCTGGTGCGCAATTTGCTCTCACCAATGGAGCACCATTTTTCGCCGCAGTAGTACTTGGATTAATCGG
>CAZLTK010000097.1:0-1530 GCA_964562535.1 uncultured Candidatus Planktophila sp. | reverse complement strand
ATGTGGCGCTGGGTCTTAACTTTTCCGGAGGTGAAGATTCTTCGTTACACGGTAAGTCCTGAAAATCTTCCCTCAATAGCAGTGATCAAGCACTTTGGTTTTGAATTCAAAGGACAGCAAATTGATGAAGAAGATGGCCCGGAAGATATTTACGAGATGGATCGCGAAACTTTCTTGAAAAAGTGGGGCGCTAGTTAATCGCGGGATTGACCAGATCTATGGGTGTATCGCCCTAAGAATTCCTTTTTCATATCTATAAAGTTGCCATCAATTAGCGCCTGACGCATTTGATCAACTAAACGAACTACGAAACGCTCATTGTGGATCGTTGCCAATGTTGCGGCAACCATCTCTTTACCGCGGAATAAATGGCACAAGTATGCGCGTGTGAAATTGGTACAGGTATAGCAATCGCACTCATCATCAATTGGATTGAAGTCGCGCACATACGGTGCATTAGAGAGATTGAATCGCCCTTGCATTGTGTAGACAGCGCTAGAACGAGCGATGCGTGAGGCAAGGACACAGTCGAAGGTATCCACACCATTTTCAACACCGATAAACAAATCTTCAGGTGCGCCAATTCCAAGCAAATGTTTCGGCTTATCTTCAGGCAAGGTGCTATTTACCCAACCGACGATTGTGCCAAGAGATGATTTATCGAGCGCACCACCTATACCAAAGCCATCGAATTCAATTCCTGAAGATGACATAGTGCCTAGATCGTGCGCTGCTTTCTTTCGGAGATCTTCATATTGCGCGCCTTGAATAACGCCAAAGAGCGCTTGGTACGGCTTATCGCTGCGGACATCAGTTAAACGCTTATGTTCATCTAAGCAACGGATCGCCCAGTCGTAGGTGCGTTCCATGGCTAGCTCTTGGTAAGGGCGAGTGTTATGCAACGTTGTGCATTCATCGAAAGCGAAGATTATGTCAGCGCCAATCTTATGTTGGATCTGCATCGAAATTTCTGCGGTGAAGCGATGCATCGAACCATCAAGATGCGATTTAAACGTTACTCCATCATCATCTACATGGGCTAAACGCTCTTTATTTCCAGCGATAACTTGATCTGATCGGAAAGTCTTAGCATCCATCGCTAAGACTTTTTTAAATCCAACGCCAAGTGAGAGAACTTGAAAGCCACCGCTATCGGTAAAGGTAGGACCTGGCCAATTCATAAATTGGGCTAAGCCACCTGCTTCATCTAAAACATCAGGGCCGGGCTGTAAATAGAGGTGATAAGCATTTGCCAACAAAGCTTGTGCGCCGAGATCTTGCATCGCTGCAGGTAAAACCGCTTTAACTGTGGCCTTTGTGCCAACCGGAATAAATGCTGGCGTTTGAATTTCGCCATGTGGAGTAGAAAGTGTGCCAACACGCGCCAGAGAATTTTCTGCGCTCTTCTTTATCTCAAATGAAAAATTATTTGTAGTTGATATGGACACAAGCGCTATTGTCTCAGATATAGACTGCCCTGATGTTCGCAGGAAAAGCGCCCTTTCAAGAGTTCACTTCTCTTTTAAATCC
>CAZLTK010000096.1:0-3300 GCA_964562535.1 uncultured Candidatus Planktophila sp. | reverse complement strand
GGTGCGTATTCAACTTCGCCCATTTGATCTAAGTGAATAAATGGATCGAGTTCTGCCAAGTCAACGCCGGCAAATGCGCGACGAACCGGAAAGCCTTCACCTTCAAAACCTTGTGGCGCGGTCGTGATGCTCTTTACGCGACGAGCGCGTGAATTTGGTGCATCGGTGACGCGAGGTAGGACGGTGATGTCACTTACGGTTACTGCTGGCATTTTTGCTCCTTGTTCGTGCGCTCAACTTTAGTTGAACTTTCAACTACCTGCAACTTAAAGTTATCTTCACAATTATGTGGATAAAGCGCTCAATGAGCCCAACTTTGTCAGCCCTGCAAACGATTATCTGCCCATGTCCACCGCCGCCCAGATCGCAACTTCTACTGGGCGGCTTGATGAAAAAACATTTGAGCAGGACTGCCAATCTCAGACTCTAGCTTCGGACCTAGATTTAACAGGCAAAGTTGCGCAACTTTTAATTTCCATACCAGGGATCAAGACTCTCTCCGAATTAGTTTCCATCGATCCTGGCAAACTTTCTCCAAGTTCGCGTATTGATTATTTAACAGCGCTAGAACGCCAAACCGCTTGGCTTCAGGCTCTGATGCAACGGGCGATCATTGCTGTGGCTGGAAATGATCCAAGCGTCGCAAATGGACAGGAGCCATTCTTTGGCGTTGATGAAGCAGAACGTGAAGATGTTTCTACCGCCTTGCGCCTTTCCGCAGGAACTGCGCAATCTCGAATAGATGTTGCGCGAACGTTGGTAAATCACTTACCCAATACTTGCTCAGCTTTAGCAACCGGCGATATTTCTCTCGCACATGCAAATGTAATTGCCAAAGAGACCGCCGCTGCGATTCGTGACGGGTTAACCGAATACCAAATCTTTGAGGTGGAACAGCGCGCAATCGCGCATGCGGAATTTCACACACCTGCGCAAGTGGCTAACCAGGTCCGCACTTCTTTGGCGCGCATCGCTCCCGAAACCTTCGAAGATACCGTGGCTCGCGCCCGAGATACTCGACGAGTTTCTTGTTACAACGACAGCGATGGCATGTCTACAGTCGTCGCGATTCTTCCCGCTGCAGATGCGCAGGTTGTAATGAATGCAATAGAAAGTTTCATCCGATTAGCTAGCCCAGAAATTGAAAATACAGATGGCTCGGTTGGCGCTAAAGATGCCAGAAGTACAGATATGAAGCGCGCAGATGCACTAACCGCAATCGCTGCAGCGTCACTTTCTACTTCTCCTGTTACACCTCATCGCCGTCCGATATCAATTAACGTCACAATCGATCTTCCAACGCTGCTCGGTCTTGCTGAAAACCCCGGACAGTTGAATGGGTACGGGGCAATTCCAGCATCGATTGCTCGCGAATTAGCTTCCGATGGAAAATGGATTCGATTTATAACCGATCCACAAACGGGAAATCTTTTGGATTACGGTCGGGAAAGTTATGAACCACCGCAAGCGCTGAAAGATTTCTTAATTGCGCGAGATCGCACTTGCCGATTCCCTGGATGTCGAAGATCGGCGGCGCTCTCAGATTTAGATCATGCCCAAAGCTGGGAAGAAGGCGGCTCTACTTCGGCAGAAAACTTAGGGGCGTTATGCCGGCGTCACCATAGATTAAAAACTCATGATGGCTGGAGCGTTACTAGTCATGCTGACGGATCTTGCACTTGGATATCTCCGCTTGGCAAGAAATTCTTCACCCCGGCGCGCTCCATTCACGACGCAGTTTAGGCAATACTTGTCAGGTGATCTGGTGGCCGAGCGAAATACCTACGCTGCAATATGGTCGCGTCACCCTGCGTCCGCCAGCGGAATCTGATGTTGAGCAAATATTTGAAGCCTGCCAAGACCCACTAATTCCCCGATTCACCACCGTTCCGGCCGAATACACCATGGCTCACGCCCTGGATTACATTCAACGTGTTCCAGCATCGCTTGAACTTCGTCGTGAATTCCCTTTTGTAATTGAGTTTGGCGTAGGGGAAGAGAAGGAATTTGCAGGAGTTATATCGCTCCACACAATCAGCCTTGATAACCACCGTGCAGAAATCGGCTACTGGATGCACGCCCCTATGCGTGGAAAAGGTATCGGCACAATCGCTGCCAAGATGATTACTAACTATGGATTTCTAACGATGGGCTTTCGCCGGATTGAAGCAGCAGTTGATGTAGATAACCCTGCTTCGCAGAAGTTGTTAATGAGCGCCGGTTACAACAAAGAAGGAATTCTCCGTCAGCGCGTTACACGCTCTAACGGAAGTCAGATCGATATGGTTGAACTCGCAGTTCTTGCTAGCGAATGGGAAGAGTTAAAGTAAAAATGGAATCCTTGGCACTTATCGTTGCGGCTCTCGTGGCACTGGTTTTATTTACTGGCCCGATTGCACTGCTGCTTACCAGCAAACTCTTCTGGGAATTCACTTCAACTTACAGAGGTATTTGGTGGACTAGGCGATTGATGGTTGCCCTGATTGCTTTAGTTGGTATGCCAGTACAGATGGTTTTTATCTTTAACCAAATTCCGCCGGGAGTTAAGGCTTTCTCGTTCGTTGGATTTGGTCTAAATACAATTGCGTTAAAGCGCGAGTTTGTAAGAAACGTTCCATGGCGTTCGCTATTTAAAATGCGCTCTGGTGATGAAAATGGCCCGGCAGGGCAAATTTAAACGAGAAAACATGATAGATATATCAAGTGCTCTTTACGTGGGTTGTTTATTTCTATTTGTTTTTGTAGTGTTCAACGGAACATCACGTGATAAATCAAAGATTAAGATGTCGGCAATAAAAGCAATTGCAGTTGTTGCTTTTGCCTTAATCTTTATTGCCTTTATTTAATCTGTGGTGGAGGTGCCGGGAATCGAACCCGGGTCCTTCGGAATTAAAACAGGGCTTCTACGGGCGTAGTGTGGCTATCGTTTTCTCAGTTCCGAATCTCTTGCACACAAGTATTCGACAAACTCATTTGCGAAACTGTTCTCCGGTCGCGTTCGCAACGCCACAACCGTGAAGAGCCCTCTATCGGCGCTAGATTCCAGAACGAAGGCGAGTCTGGGCTAACGGATCACAGAGCTTGCTTAGGCAGCAAGAGTGAGATCATCGGCAGTTGTACTGACGATTATTTTTTGCACAGGTTTTTGGTTAACGAGATCATCCTGGCTTCCTCGGCCCGCTTCCCCTGCCTCAACAACCAAAGTCGAGACCGTTCACCCCCATGGGTGTGGAAAGCTATTTCCACTATTTAGTTGTGTTCTTATTGTACGGAACGCCAACGACAAGTGAGAAATTCCCC
>CAZLTK010000095.1:0-3398 GCA_964562535.1 uncultured Candidatus Planktophila sp. | reverse complement strand
CGGTTTACAACGAGAGTTGAAAGCGCTTCGCCTTCAACATCTTCAGCGATGATCAGAAGTGGCTTATTTGCTTGCGCAACCTTTTCAAGTACTGGCAGCAACTCTGCGAGCGCAGAGATCTTGTTGCCAGAGATCAATACAAAAGCATCCTCAAGGATTGCTTCCATACGATCTTGATCAGTTACGAAATATGGAGAGATGTAACCCTTATCGAATTGCATACCTTCAGTGAACTCGAGTTCGAGCGCTGTAGTTGATGCTTCTTCAACAGTGATTACGCCATCTTTGCCGACCTTGTCCATCGCTTCAGCGATTAGCTCGCCGATTGCGCGATCTTGGGCAGAGATAGTTGCAACGTCAGCGATCTGCGCCTTGTCCTTTACGACAGTTGCATTTTCAGCAAGTCGTGCAGATACGGCAGCAACTGCTGCTTCGATGCCGATCTTTAGATCCATTGGCTGTGCGCCAGCGGCTAAGTTGCGAAGGCCTTCTTTAACCATTGCTTGGGCAAGCACGGTCGCTGTTGTTGTTCCGTCACCGGCAACATCGTTGGTCTTTGTCGCAACTTCCTTTACGAGCTGTGCGCCCATATTTTCTGCTGGATCTGAAAGTTCGATCTCCTTAGCGATTGTCACGCCATCGTTTGTGATGGTTGGTGCGCCAAAAGACTTTGAGATAACGACGTTACGTCCCTTAGGACCAAGCGTTACCTTGACGGTGTCAGCGAGGATATTTACTCCACGCTCCATCGCGCGACGAGCTTTCTCGTCGAATTCAAGAATTTTTCCCATTATTACTTCTCGATTACAGCGAGAATGTCACGGGCTGAAAGTACGAGGTACTCCTCGTTGTTGTACTTAACTTCAGTTCCGCCGTACTTGCTGTAGAGAACAACGTCTCCGACCTTGACATCCATAGGAACGCGAACGCCGTCATCGAAACGACCAGGACCTACGGCAACAACTGTGCCTTCCTGTGGCTTCTCTTTTGCAGTATCAGGGATAACAAGACCTGAAGCTGTGGTTGTCTCAGCCTCTGAGGCCTTTACAACGATGCGATCTTCGAGTGGCTTAATGGCTACTGCCATGGTGGTACTCCTTTTAACTAGTTATAGATCTGGTTGAACTTCCTCTTTGGGAGATCTGCGGGAATTAGCAGACTCGACCCTTGAGTGCTAACGCCTAGCCTAGGGGGCGTTATTCCCGCCAGCAAATCAAAGCCTTGATTTGCAATGGGGCCAGCAAATCAAAGGATTAGAGGGCTACGCGTTCAACTGGCAGCGCAGAGTCAGCATCGAAGGCCTGTGGGCCAGGGGCGCGGCCGGCTGCGACCATCAGTGAGCCAAGGGCCGCAACCATCGCCCCGTTATCGGTGCAAAGGGCTGGGCTTGGAATTCGTAGGCGAACCCCTGCTTTAGCGCAGCGCTCTTCGGCTACGGCACGCAAACGTGAATTAGCGGCGACTCCCCCTGCGATTACAAGTGAATCGATTCCGGTGGCTTTGCAGGCAGCAAGTGATTTCTGCAAAAGCACATCGACGATTGATTCTTGGAATGAAGCGGCAACATCAGCCTTCGCATAATTCGGAGTGCTTTCCAAGTAACGAGCTACCGCAGTCTTTAGCCCAGAAAAAGAGAAATCATACGGACGAGTTGCCCAGTCGTTGCTAGTTGTTAAACCACGTGGGAAGTCAATGGCGGTTGGTGAACCAGAAAGAGCAGTGCGATCAATTGCGGGGCCACCAGGAAAACCCAGCCCCATAACTCGAGCAATTTTATCGAAGGCCTCACCTGCGGCATCATCCATCGTTGCACCTAATTTTGTAATCGATGAAGTGATGTCATCTACTTGCAGAAGCGATGAGTGACCGCCGCTAACTAACAGCGCGATTGTTGGATCAGTTGGTTGATCGTGCGTTAAGAAATCAACGCTGACGTGGGCTGCTAAATGGTTTACACCGTATAAAGGTTTATCGAGTCCAAGTGCCAGGCCGCTCGCCGATGCAACTCCGACAAGAAGTGCGCCAACTAAACCAGGGCCTGCTGTTACCGCAACCGCATCTATATCTTTCAACGAAATCTTGGAATCTTTAACTGCCTTTTCGATGCTGGGCAGCATCGCTTCAAGGTGTGCGCGGCTTGCTATTTCAGGTACGACTCCCCCGAAACGAGCATGCTCGTCCACGCTGGATGCAATTACATTTGCTAGCAGAGTGCGTCCGCGAACAATGCCGATTGCGGTCTCATCACAGGAAGTTTCAATGCCTAAAACAATAGGTTCGCTCATACGCCAAACTCCTTACGCATCACAAGCGCATCAAGGCCATGGCCGTAATAATTCTTACGCGTGGCAATACTTTGATAACCCAGCTTTTCGTACAGGGCTATAGCGCCAGCGTTTTCAACACCTACTTCGAGCATCATCGCCAAGGCTTGCTTTTCTTTAGACCATTTTTCGAGCTCGCCCATGAAGTGCGTGGCAATACCTTGGCGCGCATATTCAGGCAGTACGGCCACCGTTAAAACATCGGCTTCAACACCGGGTGCCACAACAAGAACTGCGGCATAACCAACGATCTGATCCTGCTCATTCGTAGCCACCATGAAATATCGTGAGTTTGGAACACCTTTGAACTCTTCTTTAAATTGCCCCATCGACCATGGTGAATCTGCAAATAGAACGCGCTCCATTGAAACTAGAACTGGAAGATCGAGTTGAATCGCGGCGCGGTAGCTAATCATTTGCGCTCCGAGGTTGGTACTGCATCTGGACGTCGCAAGTACATCGGCTCTGAAATATTTTGTGAAGCACTTAGTGCGACTAACTTCTTTAGATCTGGATACTGATCGATGATGAAATTCTCGACATCGGCAGGTTTGCTTACTTCAGGTCCGGCAATTCGTTTGCCATCTTTATAACTTGCCCAGTAAATCTCCTTGCGGCGTGCATCGATGGCAACTGTGTATTCACTCTTATCTATTGCAATCGCATCCAATGAGCAAACGCCGATAACGGGAATATCACGTGCCATGGCAAATGTGTGAGCAAATGTTATGCCAACTCTTAAACCAGTAAATGGCCCTGGCCCCATACCGACAACTACTTGATCTGGCTTCGGGCAAATTTCCAAAGCTTTGGCTACAAGTTCAGTAATGGCGAATCCGTGTTCGGTTGCGCCTTCATGGAAGCCTTCAAATAAGACTTTACCGCCATCGAGAATTCCGACAATTGTTCGTGAAGTTGCCGTATCAATTGCAAGTGAAATTGTCATAGTTTGAAACCCGCCCAACGGGGGCCAACCGCACGAATCGTTACTTCACGTTCCTCATCGGTGCGATCGATTTCAATCTCTAAGCGATCATCAGAAAGGCGAGCAGATTCGGCGCCACCCCATTCGAT
>CAZLTK010000094.1:0-3404 GCA_964562535.1 uncultured Candidatus Planktophila sp. | reverse complement strand
CATGAGTGCAAATCTCGAAACGGTTGTTGTTCTCGCCGCCGGTGAAGGCACTCGCATGAAATCAGCAACGCCAAAGGTCCTGCACGAAGTTGCAGGTCGCTCACTTGTTGGCCACGTTCTAAATGCCGTTAACTCGCTCGCCCCAAAGCAAGTACGAGTTGTTGTTGGCGCAGGACGCGAATCAGTCGAAGAACATCTGCGCGAAGTCGCACCTAATGTCACAACAGTCTTCCAAGAACGCCGTGGCGGCACTGGCCACGCAACTCAGTTGGCGCTCGCAGGTACAGATATTTCAGGAACGATCTTGATCTTGGCCGGCGATACGCCGATGCTTACCGGTGAATCACTTAAGCAACTCCTTGCTACTCACCATGAAGGTGGCTTCACCGCATCGGTTTTAACTGCAGAGCATCCTGACCCAAGTGGTTACGGGCGCATTGTTCGCGGCGATGATGGCTCGCTTCTTCGTATTGTTGAAGAGCGCGATGCCGATGATTTTGTTAAGGCGATCTACGAAGTTAATTCAGGGGTTTACGCATTCGATGCTAAGAAACTTGCTGGCGCAATTGGCAAGCTAACTAACGATAATTCGCAGGGCGAGCTCTACCTAACTGATGTCATCGAAATTCTGCGCAATGAAGGCGGAACAATCGCAGCGGCGCTAATCGAAGATTTCATCGAAATCTTGGGGGTTAACGATCGCGTGCAGTTAGCGGAAAGCGCAGCTTTGCTACGCGATCGTATAAACGAAGGTTTCATGCGCGCTGGAGTAACAATTGTCGATCCAACAACAACTTGGATTGATGCAACTGCTGAAATCGCAAATGATGTAACTATCTATCCTGGAACTGCGATCTTGGGATCTTCAAAGATCGCAACTGGCGCAGTTATCGGACCTCGCACAACGCTGGAATCTTGCATGGTGCTTGAGGGCGCAAGCGTCGTTGAATCGAACTGCTTTGAAGCAACTATCGGCGCCGGTGCAAACGTTGGCCCGTACTCGTATCTACGTAAAGGCACCGTTCTTGGAACTGGTGCAAAGGCAGGCGCATTCGTTGAAATCAAGAATGCAAAAGTTGGAGACGGTTCTAAAGTTCCACATCTTTCATATGTAGGCGATGCGACCATTGGCGAAGGCTCAAATATTGGCGCGGCCACAATCTTTGTTAACTATGACGGAGTAGATAAGCATCACACCACTATCGGAGATCATGTCCGTATCGGAAGCGATTCGATGTTAGTTGCGCCAGTTTCAATTGGTGACGGGGCTTACACCGCGGCTGGATCTGTAATTACTGAAGATGTTCCGGCTGGTGCCATGGGTGTCGCTAGAGGTAAGCAACGAAATGTATTAGGTTGGGTCATGCGCAAGCGATCTGGCACTAAATCTGCAATTGCTGCCGAAGCTTCAGAAAAACGCAACGAGAAGAAAGGCTAATTTCCTTGAGCGAAATTCGTTTGTCCTCAGAGAAAAGACTTCGACTCTTTTCCGGCCGCGGATTTCCAGAGCTCAGCGAAGCCGTCGCCTCCGAACTCGGTATTCCACTAACACCAACATCTGCATATGACTTTGCAAATGGTGAAATTTTTGTTCGCTTCGAAGAATCAGTTCGTGGTTGCGATGCTTTCGTAATTCAAAGCCATACAGCGCCAGTAAATAAGCAGATCATGGAACAACTAATCATGGTCGATGCGCTAAAGCGCGCATCTGCAAAGCGCATCACAGTTGTTGCACCTTTCTACGGTTACGCACGTCAAGATAAGAAACACCGTGGCCGCGAGCCAATTACTGCACGTTTGATGGCAGATCTCTACAAAGCAGCCGGCGCCGATCGCTTAATGGTTGTTGACCTTCACACTTCACAAATTCAAGGATTCTTCGACGGACCAGTTGATCACTTATTCGCTCTACCAATGCTGGCAAATTATGTTGGTAGCAAAGTAGATCGCACTCGCTTAACGATTGTTTCTCCTGACTCAGGCCGCGTGCGCGTTGCTGAGCGTTGGTCAGAACTTCTCGGTGGCTGCCCAATTGCATTTATCCATAAAACCCGCGATCCACGCGTGCCAAACGAATCAGTTACTGGAAAAGTTGTTGGCGAAGTCGAAGGCCAGACTTGCGTAGTAATTGATGACATGATCGATACTGCAGGAACAATCACCAAAGCAGTAGATGCGCTATTTGCAGCAGGTGCAAAAGAAGTAATCGTTGCGGCAACTCACGCGGTCTTTTCTGGCCCAGCAGTTGATCGCCTAAAGGCTTCCAAGGTCACCGAAGTTGTCGTCACCGACTCACTTCCGATCGATGAAGATAAGCGCTTTGATGGGCTGACCGTCCTCTCAATTGCGCCGCTTTTGGCTCGTGCGATCCGCGAAGTCTTCGAAGACGGCTCCGTAACAAGCCTTTTTGACGGACACAGCTAAGCCACGCTAGCCTTTGCCCAGGTTTCCGGCGAGGGTGAAAAACTCCGTAATCGACGGTAAGGATTTAACTCCTGCTGGAACTTCGTGTTAAAAAAGTAAAGCCCCGAAGTATTCAGATCAAAACAAACAAGTAAAACAAACAGGAGTAATAAAAATGGCTGAAATCAAGATCACCGGCACAACTCGCACAGAGTTCGGTAAAGGTGCCTCACGTCGTGCACGCGTTGCAGGTCTAGTTCCTGCAGTTATCTACGGCCATGGCGAGAAGCCACAGCACATCACACTTCCAGCGCGCGAACTCGGCGTTGCATTGAAGCAATCAAACGTTCTTCTTCAAATCGATATTGATGGCAAGGATCAACTAACACTTCCAAAGGCGATTGTTCGCCATCCACTTAAGCAGATCCTTGAGCACATCGACCTAGTTGCTGTTCGCCGTGGTGAGAAAGTAACCGTAGCCGTTCCTGTTCACGCAGAAGGTGAACATGATCGTGATGGAATTCTTGAGCACGTACACAACACAATCGAAGTTGAAGTTGAAGCAACTGCAATTCCTTCATTCTTCACACTTGATCTAACCGGTCTTGCAGCTGGTCAATCACTCTACGCAGAGAACGTAGTTCTTCCTGCTGGCGTTAAGTTGATCTCTGATCCAAAGACAATCGTTGTGCACCTCTCAGAGCGTTCAACTGCAGTTGAAGAAGTTGCTGTTGCAGCACCTGCCGCAGATGCAGCAGCGGCACCAGCAGCTGATGCAGAGAAGAAAGACGCTTAAGCCTTACTCTTTATCTCGTGAGTACATCTCCTTGGATAATTGTTGGCCTCGGTAACCCGGGCGAACAATATGAAGCAACTCGCCATAACGTTGGCCAGATGGTTATTGATGAACTCGCTAAGCGTCACAACGTAAAGCTAAGTACACATAAGTCACGCACCGACATCGCCGCCTACAAGTTAGGCGTCGGTGTCGATGCTTTTTC
>CAZLTK010000093.1:0-3421 GCA_964562535.1 uncultured Candidatus Planktophila sp. | reverse complement strand
TTCGAGGCGCTGCTTTCTAAGTCAGGTATCTCAAATGACTCAACCGTGATCTTGTACGGCGGCAATAACAACTGGTTTGCAACGTACGCGTTCTGGTACTTCAAGGTTTACGGCCACCAAGATGTGCGCTTGCTCGATGGCGGACGTAAGCGTTGGGAGCTCGATGCTCGTCCATTCGTAACCGAAGTTCCGACTCGCACCGCAACTCGTTACGTTGCAAAAGATCGCGATAACTCAATTCGCGCATACCGCGACGAAGTTATTGCAGCGATCGGCAGGTTAAATATTGTTGATGTTCGCTCACCTGCAGAATTCAGTGGAGAACTTGCAGCGCCTGCACACTTGCCACAAGAGCAAGGTCAGATCAAGGGTCATATCCCAACTGCAAAGAACATTCCTTGGTCGAAGGCGGCCAATGAAGATGGCACATTTAAATCAGATGCTGAACTTAAAGAACTTTACGTCGGTGCCGGTGTTGATCTTGCAAAAGACACCATCGCGTATTGCCGTATTGGAGAGCGTTCTGCGTTCTCTTGGTTTGTGCTTCATGAACTTCTTGGCGTCGCTAACGTTAAGAACTACGACGGATCATGGACTGAATACGGTTCACTCGTCGGTGTACCAGTAGCTGTAGGAGCGTAAGTTGAAGACCTGCGGTGCAACTCCTGGCGGTCCATCACTAGATGATTTGCTAGCAAAAGGCATGGACGTTACAACACAAACAATCATCCAAGGTGTTGTACTCAGGGACGGGGACGACGGAGTACCTAACGGAACTCCAGTCGGTAACGCACATGTGCGATTGTTAGATCGCGACGGAGAATTCACCGCAGAGCTTCCAACTAATTCGCAAGGACAGTTTCGTTTCTTCGCCGCCCCTGGTGCCTGGACTCTTGTAGTTCAAGCACCGGGTGCGCGCGTAGAACAAGCGGTTAAAGCTGCGCAGGGCGTACCTGCAGATCTCGTTATTTCACTTTAAAGGTAGGCTTAAGCCATGGCAGATCAACACGAACTCCGCGATAAAGGCTTGCGTTTAACACCTCAGCGCGAGTTAGTTCTTTCGGCTGTTCGCGAACTCGGACATGCCACCCCTGAAGAAGTTGCCGAAAAAGTTCGTGCAACCCACCCAGGAATCAACCTTTCAACTGTTTATCGCAACCTCGAAACCCTAGAAAACGTTGGCCTTGTCCAGCACACCCACTTGGGCCACGGTGGCGCGACTTATCACGCAGCAGAAGAGTTAACGCATCTCCACTTGGTCTGCGGTACTTGTGGCTCTGTTGGCGATGCGCCAATTGATGTTGCCGCAAACTTTGTTCAGAATTTATCTGATGATTACGGCTTTAAAACAGATGTAACTCACTTTGCAATTTATGGCACCTGTGCTGCCTGCGTTAAATAACATGACTGCGGTATTTGTCGAAGATGGCGTCGATAAGGGCGCCATTTGGCATTTTGGCGAACCGAATAAAGAACAGAAGGCGCTGCTTGAGGGTAAAGCCTGGGCTGATCTTTCACATCTGCAGATAATCGCAGTTAGTGGCGTTGATCGCTTGAAGTGGTTGCATGATTTAACTACTCAGCATTTATCAGAACTTCCGGTTGGTCAATGGACATCAGCGCTGATCTTGGACCCACAAGGCCATGTCGAATATCAATTTAACTTAGTTGATGATGGTGAAACTTCTTGGCTGGTTTTGGATCCGGGATATAACGATACTTTGATTGCATATTTGCAGAAGATGAAATTTATGCTGCGCGTGGATGTTCGTGATGCATCTAGTGAATATGTTGTTTTGCGCGCACCTGGTTTTGTTAATGAAATTGGTGGACCTTATGCGCTGGTTCCGCGTGCTGAACTTGCCCAAATGCAAGAAACTTTTGGCGCAACTGCAATGCAGGTTGGAACATGGGCACTTGATGCTGAACGCGTAGCGGCAGGTCGCCCGCGTATTGGCTTTGAGACCGACCATAAATCAATTCCAAATGAGCTCGGTGTACTTAACAAATCAGTACACATGAATAAAGGTTGCTACCGTGGCCAAGAAACTGTCGCGAAGATTTTCAACCTCGGAAATCCACCACGTCGTTTAGTTCTGTTGCATTTAGATGGCAGCCAAGTTGTTATGCCAGCGCCAGGTAAACCGGTTATGAATGGTGAAGTTCAAGTTGGTTTCCTTGGCACAGTTGCGCGTCACTTTGAATTAGGGCCGATCGCTCTGGCAATTGTTAAGCGAAATACGCCAGTTGATGCGCAGCTAACTGTTGAAGGCGTGGCCGCATCCCAACAAGTGATTGTGCCCGCATAAATGGAGACGATTGCACAGGGTTTAATTGTTTTGGCGGCGATGCTCGTGATTATCTGGACCGTTAGTCGGCTGTAGAGGCCGTAGGATTACGGCGTGGAAATCCTCAGCGCTGTTTTATTGGGTTTAATCTCATTAGTAATTGGCGTTGTACTTTTAATTTACGGTTTCCGGGGACGTCGTGAATCGCAAGCACGTGATGCGCGCACATATCGAAGGGGCAGACTCTAAGTGGCTTTTACAATTCCAGAAGGTCTGCATTCAGATTTAAATCCACTTGCATGGATGGTCGGCACCTGGCGCGGTAAAGGTCGTGGCGAGTACCCAAATATTGAAGGCTTTGAATATGCGCACGAAGTTGTTTTTAACCACGATGGCCGTCCATTTCTAAACTATTACTCACGTTCTTGGATCATTGATGCCGAAGGCGAAATCATTCGTCCGGCGGCATCAGAAACTGGTTTCTGGCGCGTTAAACCAAATAACGTATTAGAAGTTTTGATTTCTCATAACACCGGAATCACTGAAGGTTGGGTCGGACAGTTTGATGGTCCAAAGATTCAATTAGTTCTTGATCAAGGTTATTCCGCGCCATCTGCCAAAATTGTTACAGCGGGCGTGCGTTTATATGGTCTGGTTGCAGGCGAGCTCTTCTTTGCCTATGACATGGCAGCAGAAGGACAAGAACTTCAGGCGCATATCTGGTCTTCACTCGAACGACAGACTGAGTAAACGGTAAATAAATATGTTTAACGACGCAGTCTTAGCCGAGTACATCCGTGATGGTTTTGTAGAGTCTGAACACCGCGGATTCTTGGCGATGTTAAATTCTGATGGTTCACTCTTTAAATCATTAGGCGATATCGATACCCAAATATTTCCGCGCTCGACAGTTAAATGTGTACAAGCTTCAGCGATGGTGCGCCATGGCCTGCAGTTAGAACCACGTTTATTGGCACTTGCCGCATCTAGCCATTCAGGTGCTGCGATGCATATCGATGGTGCGCGCGAAATCTTGGCAAGTGTTGGTCTAGATGAAAGTGCGCTGCAATGCGCGCTTGATCGCCCACTTGGAGAAAATGAACGTCGTGCCTGGGGAGATAACCCACCAACAC
>CAZLTK010000092.1:0-3477 GCA_964562535.1 uncultured Candidatus Planktophila sp. | reverse complement strand
CTGCTATAGATCCACGTATTGTGATTGAAGAATTTCTGGATTCCCATGATCTCGAGTTTGAGCAGAAAGATTCCAATACTTTTCTAATTACTTTACCAGGTGAGAAAAAGTTACAGACCCACTGTGCGTTAATAGTTGGTGATCATTCGCTAAGCATTAACGCATTCGTGATTCGTAAACCAGATGAAAACGAGGCGGCAGTTCATGCCTGGTGCATGGCCAAGAACGCAGCGATGTACGGAATTGCATTTGCCACAAACGAGCTTGGTGATATTTTCTTAGTCGGGCGTTTACCACTCGCTGCAGTCACCGATCGCGAGATTGATCGTTTAGTTGGCGCTGTTCTGCAATATTCAGATTCATCATTTAATCCGCTGCTGGAACTTGGTTTCGCCAATGCGATTCGCCGTGAATGGGCATGGCGGGTAAATCGCGGTGAATCATTGGCAAATCTCGACGCCTTTAAGCATCTGATTTAAATATTTGCACGCAACATGGCAAGATAAGCGCCATGTCGAACTACGAATTAATCCTGCTACGCCACGGTGAATCCGAATGGAACGCCAAGAATCTCTTCACCGGTTGGGTAGATGTTCGTTTATCTGCAGCCGGCGAAACTGAAGCAGCACGTGGCGGAAAGCTATTGGCAGAGCGCAATCTTTTGCCTGATGTAGTTCACACATCTCTTCTACGCCGCGCAATCCATACTTCACAGCTGGCACTTGACGCATGTGATCGCCACTGGATTCCAGTTCGTCGTTCTTGGCGTTTAAATGAACGTCACTACGGCGCTCTGCAAGGCAAGGATAAGAAAGAGACTCTCGCTAAATACGGCGAAGAACAATTCAAATTATGGCGCCGTTCTTACGATGTGCCACCTCCGCCAATCGACGCCAACGATCCTTATAGCCAGGCAAACGATGCGCGTTATGCAGATTTAGGTTCAGATTTGCCTGCAACAGAGTGTCTAAAAGATGTAGTCACTCGGATGATGCCTTACTGGCAAGAGTCAATCGTTCCTGATCTAAAGGCCGGAAAGCGCGTACTTGTTACTGCCCACGGAAATTCACTGCGCGCACTAGTTATGCACCTAGATGGAATTTCGCAATCAGATATTGCAGAGCTAAATATTCCTACTGGAATCCCACTGCTCTATAACTTGGATGCAGACTTTAAGCCCGTTAAAAAAGGCGGAGAGTATCTAGATCCAGATGCTGCGAAGGCTGCTATTGAAGCGGTTGCGAATCAGGGGAAGAAGTAGGCGCTGGCGTAGCAGCGCCTGACGTAACATTGCGGTAGTCATCGCGCTTGTCGCGAATGATTACTTCTGCGGTTACATAACCAGCGCGTGCAAAGCCAAGTGATAACTTCACGTGGCGACCTGCAACAGGTGAAACACCGTAGAAGACCGCTTTAGCGTTTGCGGTATCGCCTTCAAAACGAATTGGTTGGTTCTTCTTTAACGCGCTCTCGCCAGTTAAAACCGCTTGGGTTGATCCAACGGCAATTCCGAGCAACTTATCTTCAGTATCGCCTTGGTTAACAATAGTTCCAACTAGAACTGCATCGCCTGTTTCAGTTGCAACTAAGAGCAGATTTAAAATCTCAATATCAACGCCATTATCTTTAAGCGATAGTTCAACACCATCTGTTACTTGCTTAATCATGCGAGTTGGCGCATCTTGTCCTGGCCCACATGCTGTAAGTGTTAACGCAAGAGAAATAGCAATGAGTGATGTAACTGCTTTTTTAGTGCGAGGCATAGGGCATATTCTCTCATGTGTTTTAAGCGCTAATTCCCCTTGATTTATTGGGGTTTTCTCACCTTAAAATGGCTGGTAGAATTGGTCGTCTAGCGAAGGGCAACACATGACATTTAAGGTCGGCGAAACCGTTGTTTATCCCCATCACGGAGCAGCTCTTATCGAAGCGATTGAAACTCGCATCATCAAGGGCGAAGAACGTACCTACCTAGTCTTGAAAGTTGCACAAGGAGATCTCACAGTTCGCGTTCCTGCAGACAATGTAGATCTAGTCGGAGTCCGCGATGTTGTAGACAGCGCCGGCCTTGATCGCGTATTTAACGTACTTCGTCAGCCTTACACCGAAGAGCCAACAAACTGGTCACGTCGTTACAAGGCAAATCTCGAAAAACTTGCATCAGGAGATGTCATTAAGGTCGCAGAAGTTGTGCGCGATCTCTACCGTCGCGATCTCGATCGTGGACTCTCTGCTGGTGAAAAGCGCATGCTCGCCAAGGCGAAGCAGATCCTTATCTCTGAGCTAGCTCTTGCAGAGCGCACAGATGAAGAAAAGGCTGCAACTCTCCTTGACGAGGTTCTCGCTTCTTAAGTAACAAACTCTTCTCATGATCGCCGCAATTATCGCTGCTGCAGGCAGTGGCGAAAGATTTGGCGCATCAATTCCCAAAGCCTTAATCCAACTTGGTGATCGCACCCTTATCGAGCATGCCGTTTCTGCCATTTCATCAGTTGCTGATCAAATAATTGTTACCGCACCTATCGGGTACGAGAATGAGATTCAAACCCTGGTTGGCGATGGCATAACCGTTGTAACCGGCGGCGCTACACGATCTGAAAGCGTGCGCATTGGTTTATCGAAAGTCCTATGCGATGCCGAATATGTTTTGATTCACGATGCTGCTCGTGCGCTGGCTTCAACTGATTTAGCAAAGCGAGTGGTTGCCGCCCTTAAGAGCGGCGACGTTGCCGTTATTCCAGGTCTTGCCCAAACAGATACCGTAAAAATTATTGATGAAAACGGAGTTGTAACATCAACTCCAGATCGTGAAGTAATGCGTCGCGTGCAAACTCCCCAAGGTTTTACCTACGGAGTTATCAATCAAGCACATTCCCAATCTGGTGAAGCAACAGATGACGCAGCGCTCGTTGAATCACTGGGCAAACCAGTTCGCGTAATTGAAGGTGAAGAACGCGCAATTAAAATTACCACCCCTGCAGATATGGCAACTGCGCTGCAATTCTTAGGAATATCAACAAACTTTAAAACAGGTGTTGGCGTTGATGCCCATCACTTCGAAGCCGGTCGTGAACTCTGGTTGGCAGGTTTGTTATGGCCAGATCAAGATGGCGTGGAAGGCCACTCTGATGGCGATGTTGCAGCACATGCAATTTGCGATGCGCTATTTGCGGCAAGCGGTTTAGGAGATTTGGGATCAAACTTCGGAACAAATAAACCTGAATACAAGGGCGCATCCGGAACAACGCTGCTTAAGGAAACTCTGGCACTAGTTGAAAAGAGTGGATACGCAATTTCGCATGTATCGGTGCAAGTAATTGGAAATCGTCCGAAGATCGGTTCACGTCGCGCCGAAGCTATCGCATCACTTTCAGCGGCTTTGGGTGGCGCAGAAGTCGCGCTACTTGCAACAACTACCGATGGAATGGGCCTAACTGGTGAAGGCAAGGGCATTGCAGCCATTGCATCTGCGCTGAT
>CAZLTK010000091.1:0-3490 GCA_964562535.1 uncultured Candidatus Planktophila sp. | reverse complement strand
GTTCGATAATTAAAACTATTGATGGCGTCAAGATTGCTAATCGTGATGCTGCCATAGTGAAGATTCGCTCCTACGCCCCAGGCACTGTAATTACAGTAGTGATGACCTTGCCTGATGGATCTACCAAGACCTACAAGGTCACACTCGGAACAGCGCCCGCGGTTTAATTCACTTAAATGTTAGGCCAGCGGTAGCCTTCACCCATGGCGTTATTTAAGCTCGAGATATCTCTTCCGGATCGACCAGGCGCACTTGGCCTACTGGCATCTGCAATTGGTGCAGCCGGTGCTGATATCCGTGGCTTAACAGTTATTAAATCTGAGGATGGCCGCGGTTACGACGAAGTAACCGTTGCCGTTCCTGGATCTGATCCCACAGATTTAATTGAGGTACTTGGCGCAATAGGTGGCGTCGAAGTTATCTCGGTAAACGCTCTTTAATTATGGATAACTGCAGCACCGCTACTTGGCAGTGAAGTAAAAAATCTTGGTTCAGTAAAGCCTGCTGATTTAAAGGCCGCGGCGATCGCAATCTTAGCTTGATCAATATCGGCAACTTTAAAGAGCGCTATAGCGCTTCCGCCAAAACCGCCACCGATCATTCGCCCACCCAGTGATTTATTGGCCAGAGCAGTTGCAACAGCGAGGTCTAACTCGGGGCAAGATATCTCAAAGCGATCACGTAACGATGCGTGTGACTGGGTCAAGATTTCGCCAACTAATTTGAAATCAGAGCGCTTAAGGTGAGTAACGCATTGATGTACGCGTTCAATATCGTTTACAACATGTTCGGCTCGCATATATTCAAGCTCTGTTAACTTGTCGCGAGAACTCTCTAATTGAGAAATTGAACAATCTCGCAGCGCCTTAACGCCGAGTTTTGCCGCTGCAGATTCGCACGATGCGCGTCGTTCGGCGTAACCACCATCAACTAGCGCGTGGTGGGCTCGGGTATCAATTATCAGTAGCTCCAAGCCAGAACTTGCTAGATCAAATGGAATTTGTTCGGTACTAAGGTCACGGCAATCAAGCAAAAGCGCGCTACCTTCTTGCGCCATTAGCGATACCGATTGATCCATGATTCCGCAGGGCATTCCAACATAATCATTTTCAGAACGCTGCGCCAAGCGCGCTAGATCAGGTAGCGATAGCTCTGCTGCAAATAATTGATTAAGTGCGATTGCAATTGAACATTCCAGCGCTGCAGATGAAGATAAACCTGCACCGAGTGCGACTCGACCATCCACCAAAATATCTAAACCAGTCGTTATGCGATCGCCAAAGGCCCAGATAACTCCCAAGATGTAACGTTCCCAATCGCCAGCTTTATCAGGGGATATCTGATCAAGAGAAGTTTCAATTACTTCACCAGGACGCTGCGCTGATGCGATTCGTATTTTTCGATCACTGCGTCGATTAATAGCGGCATAGGTTCGATCATTGATGGCGAAGGGCATAACAAAGCCATCGCAATAATCGACATGTTCGCCGATTAAATTAACCCGCCCCGGCGCCTCGCTAATTATTTCTGGTGCTTGCCCAAAGAGCGTTGTGAAATCAGAGCTCAACATCTCGCAACTGACCTGCAGATTGTTCAGGCTTTAGATCCATGATGAAGGCACCCATCGCAGATTCACTACCTGCTAAATACTTTAACTTTCCAGGTGCGCGGCGCACGCTGGTGATCTGCCAATGCAGGCGTAGTAAATCGCGACCTTCGCGCACCGGTGCTTGATGCCAGGTTGCGATGTAGGCCATATCTATTCCGAATACGCCATCTAAACGGCGCATTACTTCTATCGAAATCTCGGGAAAAGCATCTGCTTGTTCTTGCGTTAGTTCGGCCAAATCGGCAACTGATTTTAGTGGTGCGACATGTATTTCAAATGGATACCGAGCAGCATATGGAACAAAGGCTACCCAGTGAGCGTTTTTAGCAACTATACGTACTTGGTCTTTTAATTCGCGGGCAAGTACATCATCAAATAAAACTTTGCCAGTTTCATCCATATATTTGCGAGCAACCGCGAGCATCTTCTGAACTCGAGATGGTAGATATGAGTAAGCATAAATTTGGCCGTGCGGGTGAGAGAGAGTTACGCCAACTTCTTCACCGCGATTTTCAAATGGTGCGATGTGATGGATATATGGTTCTTCTGAAAGTTCGCGCACCCGGTCGATCCATGCCTCAAGCAGAACGCGCACGCGTTGTGGCGTTAAATCTTTGAAAGAACCGCCATGATTATCGGTAAAGCAGATTACTTCGCACTTTCCGGCAGCGGTTCCGGCATCAGTTTCTGGTCCGACCATATCGGGAGCAGCCCAATCACCTTCTGGTTTGCGAAGTGAAGGAGAGCGGTTATCAAAGACCACAACTTCATAATTTGTATCAGGAACTTCAGTTAGAAGTTCACCTTTTGTTGGACAGAGCGGACATAACTCTTTCGGTGGCAAGAAGATCCGCCCCTGTCGGTGCGCGGCCATTACAACCCATTCGTTTAGCAGCGGATCAAGGCGAAGTTCGCCAATGGCAGGTTGCTCTTCTTTAGGGCGTTGATCTTGTGCCGTGCGAGATTGCCCTTGCGAGTCGTAATACCGAATGGTGCGGCCATCTGCCATCGCTAAATTGTTACGAATAACTCCAGCGTTTAGCTTTTTCTGCTCGCTCATAATGGGTTAACTCTAAGCCTTAACGGGTGCGATTTAGCGTTATTCAACCCAGTTAAAGGTCCGCTCCACTGCACGTTTCCATTGCGCTGCGCCGATGGTTCGGGTTTTCTCATCACTTTCTGCCTGCCATCGTCGATCTTGGCGCCATTGCGCTTTAACTTCATCGGTTGATTTCCAGAAACCAATCGCTAATCCCGCTGCATATGCCGCACCGAGCGCAGTGGTCTCGGTAATTAATGGTTTAACGATGTCGATGCCCATGACATCTGCTTGTAATTGCATACATAGTTGATTTGCAGTTATGCCGCCATCAACTTTCATCTCAGTCATTGCAATGCCACTATCTGCAACCATCGCTTCCATGATCTCCATAGTTTGATAGCAAATTGCATCCAAGGCAGCGCGGGCTAGGTGTGCCTTAGTTGTGGCGCGCGTTAGTCCAACAATTACTCCGCGCGCATCGCTGCGCCAATATGGTGCAAATAAACCAGAGAAGGCGGGTACAAAGTAAACCCCACCAGAGTCTTTAACCTGCAGCGCGAGTGCTTCAACTTCAGATGCAGATGAAATTATTCCGAGTTGATCACGTAACCATTGAATAGCTGAGCCAGTTACCGCAACTGAACCTTCAAGGGCATATTGCGCAGGTTGGTCACCGAATTTGAAGCAGACGGTTGTTAAGAGACCATGTTTAGAGCGAACAATTTCAGTTCCGGTATTTAGCAGCGCAAAGTTACCGGTGCCATAAGTTGTCTTGGAACTTCCCTTTTCAAAACAGGCTTGGCCAACCATGGCGGCATGTTGATCGCCAAGAATTCCTG
>CAZLTK010000090.1:0-3814 GCA_964562535.1 uncultured Candidatus Planktophila sp. | reverse complement strand
GTTGTTGGAAGTACCCAATCGAATGCCGAGATGCGATCTGATGCAACCAATAAAATCTCATCTGAATCGTTCTTATAAAGATCGCGTACTTTTCCGGTGCGTTGGTGTTGCCAACCTTTGATAGTTGGTGCTGGCGGTGCGCCAGCTACGCCGAAGCCGCTCACCGGATCGAATGAGGTTTGTACTGCGCTGCGGCAGGGTGCGCGGATGTAATCGCATCGATGCGATCTACAACTCGAGCAATTTGTTGGCGAGCATCGCCAGTAAATTCAATTGGTTGGCTAATCAACGCATCAAGGGCGGCGCGATCAAGCGGCAAGCGGCCATCGGCGGCGAGTGCATCAAGTAGCGTGTTTGCCTTACCTTCGCGCATTAACAAAGCCGCTTTTATAGCGTGCTCCTTAATAACTTCGTGCGCTACTTCGCGACCAACGCCAGCTTTAACTGAAGCCATCAAGATCTTGGTAGTCGCTAAGAAAGGTAGATAACGATCGAGTTCCGCAGCGATCACCGCAGGGAAAGCACCGAATTCGCTAAGCACAGTAAGCGTTGTTTCAAGCAAACCATCGATGGCGTAGAACGCATCAGGAAGTGCCACGCGGCGAACCACGCTGCAAGAGACATCGCCTTCGTTCCATTGATCGCCGGCAAGTTCAGAGACCATAGATGCATATCCACGCAAGATCACACTTAAACCATTGATGCGTTCGCATGAGCGAGTGTTCATCTTATGTGGCATAGCAGATGATCCAACTTGTCCGGCTTTAAATCCTTCGGTGACAAGTTCGGCGCCAGCCATCAAGCGAATTGAAGTCGCAAGTGACGATGGGCTAGCGGCAAGTTGCACAAGTGTTGTCACAACATCGTAATCAAATGAACGTGGATAAATCTGACCGGTTGAATCAAGAACGCGATTGAAACCAAGTTCGTTAGCGATCTCAAGTTCTAGGCTGTGATGTGCTTTCGATGAACCAAGAAGATCAATTGAATCTTGTGATGTACCAACTGGGCCCTTGATGCCACGCATTGGATAGCGATCTTGCAGTGATGCTAAACGCTCGTAAGCAAAGAGCAGTTCTTCAGCGGCAGATGCAAAACGCTTTCCGAGCGTTGTGATCTGCGCTGGCACATTGTGTGAACGGCCGGCAATTGCTTGATCTGAATACTGCGCTGCTTTGTCGGCAAGCTGTGCCAGAACTGCAACAACTTTGTCATGGACAATCGCTAAACCGTTTTTGATTTGGAGCGCTTCGATATTTTCAGTTAAGTCACGGCTGGTCATACCGGCGTGGATTGCTTCGTGGCCAGCTAGTGCATTGAACTCTTCTATGCGCGCTTTAACGTCGTGACGAGTCTGTTTTTCACGAGCATCGATAGATGCCAAATCAACTTTAGTGATTACCTTTTCGTAATCGGCGATGACTGCATCTGAAATCGCATGGCCAAACTTGTTCTGGGCGCGTGCCACAGCAAGCCATAAACGGCGCTCGGCGATGATCTTCTCTTCAGGTGCAAAGATGGCGCGCATTGCTTTTGTTGCATAACGATCAGCAAGGACGCTCACTGGCTTATTCTCCCCCATTTAATTGCCCTTCTCAGCGACCGACGCATTGAAAGCGATATCGCTGCGATAGAAAGAGCCTTCGAGTTCAATCTGTGAGATCGCGCGGTATGCGCGATCGCGGGCTTCGGTTAGATCTGAACCTAGTCCCGTCACTGTTAAAACGCGGCCACCACTAGAAATCAAACCAACGCCATTAAGGGAAGTTCCAGCATGAAAAACTTGCGTCTTTGAAATCGCTGGAATATTTGTAATCGCGCCTTTGGTCTTTGGAGATTCTGGATATCCCTGCGCTGCCAAAACCACGGTTACCGCGCTTTCATCGCGCCAAGAAAGAGCAACATCATCAAGTGAATCAGTTGCTGCTTTGTAGAGTAATTGTGCGAGCGGTGTTGCAAGTCGCGGAATCAAAACTTGTGTTTCGGGATCTCCAAAGCGCGCATTGAATTCAATAACACGTAGACCGTGATCAGTTAAAGCTAAGCCTGCGTAGAGAAGTCCGACAAAAGGTGTTCCGCGCGCAGCCATTTCAGCGATTACTGGCGCCAAGACTTTTTCGTAAGTCTCTTCCATGATGTCATCGGGTGCCCAAGGCAGCGGTGAATACGCACCCATGCCACCAGTATTTGGTCCCTCATCGCGATCATAGGCGCGTTTGAAATCTTGCGCCGGTTGCATCGGCAGAACATTGCGCCCATCTGAAATTCCAAAGAGCGAAATCTCTGGACCGTTTAGAAATTCTTCAATCACAACACGCTTACATGCAAGGGCATGTTCTAGCGCCTTTGCGCGATCGTCAGTTACAACTACGCCTTTGCCTGCAGCAAGACCATCATCTTTAACAACATATGGAGCGCCGAAAGCATCGAGAGCGTTTTCAATTTCTACTTGAGTTTCGCAGGTAAAGCTGCGCGCTGTTGGAACTCCGGCATCGCGCATGACACCTTTTGCAAAATTCTTAGATCCTTCAAGTTGTGCTGCCGCTTTTGATGGGCCAAAGACAGCCAATCCCGCTGCTCGCAGCTCATCTGCTACGCCATTTACTAGCGGTACTTCTGGACCAATTACAACTAGATCAACGGCTAACTTCTTAGCAAGTTCAACTATTGCACTGTTATCGGTGATTGCAATCGGATGAAGCGTTGCGATTTCTGCGATACCTGGATTACCTGGCGCGCAATGAAGTTCAGTACAACTTGGATCTGCTTGTAACCCTAGTGCGAGTGCGTGTTCACGACCGCCACTTCCGACTAGGAGGATTTTCATGGTTTAGATGAAATCCTTCACGACAATTGTTTGGTCGCGACCTGGTCCGACGCCGATTGCACTCATCGGCGCCCCGGAAATCTTTTCCAAGAAGGCAATGTAATCCTGTGCGTTCTTCGGCAGATCACTGAGTTTGCGCGCACCAGAGATATCTTCAGTCCAGCCTGGCAAGTTTTCGTAAATTGGTTTTGCGTGGTGGAAATCAGATTGTGATGCGGGAAGTTCTTCAACGCGCTTGCCATCGATTTCATAGGCAACGCAGACTGGAATTTCCTTCCAACCAGTTAAGACATCGAGCTTGGTCAAGAAGAAATCAGTTAATCCGTTTACACGAACTGCATAACGCGCAATAGGTGCGTCATACCAACCGCAACGACGGGCACGACCAGTTGTTACACCGATTTCGCCACCGATAGTGCGCAACTTTTCGCCATCTTCATCGAAGAGTTCCGTTGGGAATGGGCCAGAGCCAACGCGAGTTGTGTAAGCTTTAACGATTCCGATTACGCGATCGATCTTGGTTGGTCCGATTCCAGAACCTGTGCAAGCACCACCCGCAGTTGGGTTTGATGAGGTAACGAATGGATAAGTGCCGTGATCAACATCGAGCAAGGTGCCTTGTGATCCTTCAAGTAATACGCGCTTTCCGGCCTTTAAAGCTTGGTCTAGCAGCAGAACAGTGTCTGCTACATATGGGCGCAGGATTTCGGCATATGCAAGGTATTCGTTTAGAACTTCATCAACATCGATGTTCTTGCGGTTAAAGACCTTGATAAGTACTTGGTTCTTATCGCGTAATGCACCTTCGATCTTCTGACGCAAGATAGATGGATCAAAGAGATCTTGTACGCGGATACCGATGCGGTTGATCTTATCTGCGTAAGCAGGTCCGATGCCGCGACCAGTTGTACCGATCTTTGATTTACCTAAGAAGCGTTCTGAAACTTTATCGATGGTGCGGTGATACGGAGTAATCAAATGCGCATT
>CAZLTK010000089.1:0-3836 GCA_964562535.1 uncultured Candidatus Planktophila sp. | reverse complement strand
CAAGGTGAAGGCCTCTGCATTGATTACGACTGGGATTTCATCGACAAGCACACTGTCGCGATTCTTTAACGCTTACTAATTAACCTTCTGCAACAACGTTAATTAAAGGCTGACCTGCTGCAAAGCGGACCAATTGTGCTTCAACGAGTGCGCGACCGCGTGGTTCAAATGCCTTTGAGTCTCCCCCAACATGCGGAGTAATTAGCGTATTTGGTGCGCTCCACAGCGGATGGCCTGCAGGGAGTGGCTCAGGATCAGTCACATCAAGTGCGGCAAAGATCCTTTTCGAGTTTAACTCTGCAAGAAGTGCTTCGGTTTCGATAACTGCACCGCGCGCCACATTAACAAGTGCTGCGCCGTCTTTCATCGCAGCAAGCCGCTTTGAGTTCATTAAGTAACGAGTCTGATCGTTTAATGGAACAATCAAAATGATTACATCGAAATTAGAAATCTCTTTATCGAATTGGTCCATGGTCAACGCGCCATCACTGCCTGATTTAGAGAATGAAGTTATTTGAACTTCAAATCCCGCAAGCATGCGTGCAATGGTCTTTCCGATATTTCCATGGCCAACGATCGCAACTTTCGAATCAGTTAGCGCTGCATTGCTGGTGTGCAACCAGATGCCTTTACTTTGGTTCTGAGAAAATTCAGCAAAGCCGCGACGCGCTGCAATCGCCAAACCAACTGCGAGCTCTGCTGTAGATGCATCATGCACACCTGCCGCATTACAGAGAGTGACGCCCTTTGGGCGAATTGGAATAACATCATCAACGCCAGCATTTGGAGATTGAATAACTTGCAGCGAACTCATATGAGCTATTGGGGTTAGCGCAGCTGCGCCATACATATATGCAGGTACGTAGAAGGTGATCTTTTCTAAATCTTCGGCTCGTGGAGTTACTCCATCAGTTGGCAGATGCGCCAGACCAGATGGAATCTTCAGATCACTCCACTGCGTCCAAATCACAGATTGCGCCCCGTAATGATTGGATCCCAATCTTCGCGCCACGACCAAGGCGTCTCATAGCTTGGATCATTTACATAACGGCTGATCTTCAATTTAAGTACAGCAACCGCTCCCCCAACCAGATCAAGGACAAACCATTTATCGCCGATATTTAGTTCTTGCACAGCACCATCGGCGCCAGTTATAACAACTGATTCAAAGCGATGCTCGCCAAAGGTTCCAGCTTGGATTACTAATTGACGGTCTTCGCTATCTATATTGGCAACCTGCATCGAAATAGTTGAATCGGTAATTGCATCAACGATAACTGCCACACCAGATGGCAGACCAGGGCGTTGCTTCTGACCGTCAAAGAAGCGCACCTTGCCATGTTGCAAACCGCCATGAGAAATATGCATTGGTCCGCCAAAGACCATTTGGCCGAGTCCTTCAAAGTAGACCGGATTGAATTCTTGCCAAGCGTGAATGTTGTAACCAGGTACGCGCAGATCAAGGCCAACTACTTCATCGGCAGTTGCAGGATCGTAGGTATCCCAGTTGCGAGGATTGCCAGTGTTGGAGCGCATCTTGCGCAATTGAATCTTGATTAACTCGATATTGGCTTTCAAAATATCGACTGGATAATTTGGCAAGTGGCCCTGCACGAACTGGAACCAAGGCAAGGTATTTGCGATGTAGTGCTTAGTATCGCGACCAGTTGCCTTATCTCCACCAGATACGCCTGGAATGTAAATTGCATCCCAATCGTTATCGCGGGGCAGAGCAAGAATTCGATCTAAATCTTCTTGCGCCATCGATGAAGTCCAGATGTAGATCATGTGCCGCGCAGAAGGCAACCGGTAATCTGCCCAACCAGCATCGAAGTGGCGATGTGGAACCTTGGTAACGCCATCTACATCTTTACGAAGCGACCAGATTAAATCGAACTGCGAACGTGGAAGATCTAAATACTTGTAATCACCAGTTAACAGAACCGCGTTCATCGCAGCGTTGGTGATTGGCTCCATAATGGTCATGAAGCCATGTGGCCAGCGCCATCCGTAATAACCGCCCCACCATTTGCCATCGTTAAATTCACCGATCGCACCTGATGTACCTATGTTATCGGGCATGATTCCGCCGTTTTCATCTTTGCGCGCAGTCCAGGCGCCTAGATATTCCAGCATCGTCTGCTTCAGATCTTGATCACCTGAGTACATATAAGCATGGGTTAAAAGTGATGTGGAGTTTAGATTTAGGGGAACATCTCCGCGGTTCATGCGCGCATTCATCTTATTAATTAGATCGTCATAAATTTCCGGATCAGACCAGTGGCAACGCATCAATGAGAAATCTGTTTTCACAATATCTTCATATGGAGCAAGGTAATCATCTAGAACAGTGCGGTGGGTCTCCCAATCTTCATGGGTGACAACTTGCCGCGGTCCGCGGCTGCCAGTTAAAGGTGATTGCATAGCTTTCTTAGCGCGGTCATAGTTTGGCGCAAGTGGATCTTTGCCGGTGTACATCGCAGCAAAGCGGGCTGCGCGCTGGCGATCGATTAGCGAATCAGGTTTAGTTAAACCGAAGAAGTAATGGAATAAGTAGCCTTCGCCGTGATGCATCCAGTCGTAGTAACCATCGAATTCGCGATGGATTTGTCCGTACTCGGTCCATTGCAAGGTGATCGCATCCCACATCTTGCGCGCTAATTGATAAACCTCTTCACTGCCACCAATTGTGTAGAAGAGTGCGAGATACATAAAAGCTTCATATGGATCATCTGAGCCATCCATGCTGGGCCATTGATCGCGCCAGATAAGCGACCCATCGCTGCGGGTGTAGCGCGCGACAAATTCTGGTGCTGCCTCATTAAGAATTGAAATTATTTCGCGTTCGAGCTTTGCCCACTCTGGCGCAGCCGCCTTCGAAGCAACCGAAGCGCTCGTCATTAAATGGTTAGTCATTTTTAAATCCTATTTGTTGTTCCAGACTTGGGCAATGAATTTTTCAATACCCAAAAGAAAGTTAAAGTCGTCATAATCAAAACCATAAAAATGACGCCATAAGCAGCTTCAAATCCAAAATTCTCGCTGACAAAGCCCATTATCCATGGCGATGCACCATTTGAAATTCCCATACCCATGACAAAGACTGCAATGCCGCGGTCAGAGCCTTGCGCCGTAGATGACGCATTGGCGATAGCGATCGAAGCACATGGCCCAATTCCCGCGGATGCGATAATCAATCCCGCCAAAGTGAGCGTTGGTGAATTAGCAAAGATAACGAGCAGTAAACCGGATGCAATTGCCACAAATGAGAAGCGCCAGATGCGGTGCAGGTTATGTTCATCTTTCGTTGAGAGATAGATACGCGTTAGCGCCACAAAGTAAGGTGCAATAGTTGCAAATAAAACCGATGCCTTTACTTCAGCTCCGCGTTCGTTTAAAAGATCTACTGCCCAGGCTGAGAGTGAAACTTCCATTGTTATCGTCAAAAAGGCAAAGAGAAGAATTGCGATCATCGTGTTGTTCCAGATTATCTTGCTATCGGCATGGTCTGGCTCTGGGCGAGCCTCTAACTCAGGAACGATCTTTAAGGCAACTAGCCCAATAATCACAGCAGTTGTTGCAACAGTAGTGCGCCAAGGAATATCTGCCTGCGTCGTAATGCCGATTACCGTTGGAGAAACGGATGCCGCAAACAAACCAACTCCGGTTGATCGAAACATATTCTTCAGCGCCGTTTTTGAGTGCGCACCCAAGATTGCCGTCGTTGTGTTGCCTGCGATAACAGAACCGGTTGCGGTAAGGATCACGGCAGGAACCGAGAAATAGATATTTGGGCTTAGGCAATAGACCAGTGAACCAAGAATTAATAACGCCCA
>CAZLTK010000088.1:0-3886 GCA_964562535.1 uncultured Candidatus Planktophila sp. | reverse complement strand
TTAGAAGATGCGTTCTCGGGCGGATGATCTTCTTTAAAATAATTCGCCGCGTAATTGCTGCCGTACTTCTTATCGTTATCGCTGTACCTCTGTACGCGTTAGGCGTTACCTGGCAAGCAGCAAATAATCCGCTGACTCGCAAGGGCGATGTAATCGTTATATTAGGTGCAGCGCAATTAAATGGACGACCAGGTGATGTACTTGAAGCGCGCTTGCAAGAGGCGAAACGAATTTACGAACTTGGTCTAGCACCCCACATCATTACCGTTGGGGCAGGCGCGCCTGGTGATCGCACAACAGAGGCGGCTTCGGGAAAGTATTGGTTATCAAAAAATGGAGTTAAATCGCGCTATGTAACTTCACTAGAAGTTGGACGTGACACCTGGGTCTCAACGGAAAACTATGTAAAGTTTATGAAGGTCAAAGATTGGAATGATGTAATCATTGTTACCGATCCATTTCACTGTCGTCGCGCGATGACGATGGCTAATGATTTAGGCGTGGTCGCAACTTGCTCGCCGGTAAAGACTGGTCCGAACTCCTTAGAAAAATCAGGAAAGCGCTATTTAGTGCGGGAAACCGGGGCTTATCTCGCGTATGTGACCTTGGGCAGACGCGGCATTCATATCAGCGATCATTTAGGGTAGGGCTATGAGCAGCGGTACAGAGAATTACTCAGAGAAAGATCAAGAGCGCTTTCTCTTTGAACCTGCCAAGCGCCCAGGTCGTACCGAATTTATGCGCGATCGCGCACGCGTTATTCACTCAGCAGCGCTTCGTCGCTTAGCTGCTAAAACTCAAGTAGCTGTTCCTTGGGAGAATGATTTTCAACGTACTCGACTTTCACACTCTTTAGAGTGTGCGCAGATTGGCCGCGAACTCGGCGAATCACTTGGCGCAGATCCAGATTTACTTGAAACCGCTTGTCTATCGCATGATTTAGGACATCCACCTTTTGGCCATAACGGCGAAGAAGCTTTAGCAGAAGTCGCTAAAGATTTTGGCGGCTTTGAAGGAAATGCCCAGAGTTTTCGTTTACTAACTCGCATTGAAGCAAAGACAATTGATGAAGATGGCGCAAGCGTTGGTTTGAATTTAACTAGAGCATCACTTGATGCGGCGACAAAGTATCCGTGGCCGCGCGCAATCAACCCCCGTAAATTTGGGGTCTATGACGATGATGTAGAGATCTTTAACTGGATGCGCCAAGGCGCGCCATCTGATCGTAAATGTATCGAAGCGCAGATTATGGATTGGTCAGATGACTGTGCTTATTCGGTACACGATCTCGAAGATGCAATATTTGTCGGTCAAGTTAAGGTCGATAACTTTGAACGCGACTTTGATATATTGCATAAAGAGATGTGGGATAGTTATGGCTCAACTGCAACTAAAGATGAAGCGGCAGCTGCTTTGCAACGTCTGCAACAACTTTCTTGCTGGCCGCGTTATTACGATGGCAGTCACCGCTCACTTGCTCGCCTAAAGGATTCAACATCACAACTCATCGGTCGCTTTGTCCTTGCCGCTGAATTGGAAACGCGAAAAGTCCACGGTAATGGTGCGCTCCGACGCTACGAAGCAGATCTGGTTATTCCACGCGAACAAGAAGTGGAAGTAGATTTCCTGAAGGCAGTGGCCGGTCATTACTTAATCAACGCTGCAATTTCGCAAGAGCGTTATGCCAAGCAGCAGATCGTTATTAAAGAGCTTGTTGAGATGTTGCATAAGCATGCCGCAACTGCACTGGACTCGATCTTTGTTAAGGACTGGAAAAGCTCCAGCGATGAGACTTCTCGCATGCGCATCATCATCGATCAAGTTGCCAGCCTTACTGATCCCGGGGCCTATGCGCTCCATGCCCGGTTGAGCGCGCTCTGATATCGGTCTAGAGAGATAACATGTATTTATGAGTGGGCGTATTAAGGAAGAAGATGTTGCGCATGTGCGCGAGCGCTCACCTATCGATGAAGTCATTGCAGATTATGTACAACTGAAATCTGCAGGTGGCGGCCAGAAGAAAGGACTCTGTCCTTTCCACGATGAAAAATCACCTTCATTTCACGTAACCCCAAGTAAAGGCTTCTTCCACTGCTTTGGGTGTCAGGCAAGTGGCGATGTAATCGCTTTCTTAATGAAGATAGATCACTTGAGTTTTACCGAAACTATTGAACGCCTTGCTGATCGACTGGGCTACCAATTGCGGTACGAGCAAGGAAATTTCACACCAGCACCTGCCGGAAATCGTTCTCGCTTAATAGCTGCAAATGCACTGGCCGCAAAGTTTTACCAAGAACAGTTAAATACTTCACCGCTTGCCGCACATGCGCGCGAGCTAATGACTAAGCGAGGATTTGATAAAGGCGCCTGCGAAACTTTTGGTGTTGGTTATGCCCCAGATGAGTGGGATGGCCTAACTAAGTTCTTGCGCGAACAAGGATTTACTATCGATGAACTTGAAACTGCAGGACTTTCCAAGATGGGACAGCGCGGGCCGATCGATAAATTCCGCAATCGCCTAACCTGGCCAATCAAAGATATCTCTGGTGATGTAGTTGGTTTTGGCGCGCGAAAGCTGGCCAGTGATGAAGAAGATCAAGGCCCTAAGTATTTAAATACATCTGAAACCCCGATTTATAAGAAGAGCCAGGTCCTTTACGGCCTTGATATGGCGAAGAAAGAGATCGCGAAAAAGCGCCAGGTTGTAATCGTTGAAGGCTACACAGATGTAATGGCGGCGCAGTTAGCTGGAATAACGACAGCAGTTGCAACTTGTGGCACTGCATTTGGTGCAGACCACATCCGCATCATCCGCCGTTTACTTATGGATGATGACGCTTTCCGCGGTGAAGTTATCTTCACCTTCGATGGTGATGCCGCCGGACAAAAGGCTGCGATGCGCGCCTTCACCGAAGATCAAAAGTTTGTGACTCAAACCTTTGTGGCTGTTGAGCCAAATGGGTTAGATCCATGCGATCTACGCCAACAGAAAGGCGATCTAGCGCTACGCGATTTGATTGCCAAGCGCGTTCCGCTATTTGAGTTTGCGATACGTACCGAACTTGCGCTCCATAAATTAGATTCTGCCGAAGGTCGCGTTAATGCGTTAAATGCTACCGCGCCTCTTGTTGCACAAATCCGCGATAAATCTCTGCGCCCTGAGTACACACGTTTGCTTGCTGGTTGGTTAGGTGTTGAAGTCGAGACCGTTTCATCTGCCGTTGCGCAAGGAGTTAAGCGCCAACCACAACAGAGCGCGCCGGTTGTAAATGGCGAAGAAGAAGTGCCACAAGTGCAGTGGCGTCCAAATCCACAAGAGCCGCGTTTAATTCTGGAACGTGAAGTATTGAAGGCGCGTCTGCAGATGCCATCTTTGATAACAAATTGGCGAGAGATTGAAAGTGGCGCCTTTACGCATCCGGCCTACATTCAATTGGCGCAGATTATTGCTGGAGTTGATGAGCAGAGTTCGATTGAGATTGAACAAATCTCAGATGAGAATATGCGCGCGCTCTTTACCGAATTAAATGTTGAGCCGATTCGCGCCGATGGTGAGGTCACTGGCCATTACGTAGAAAGCATTGTTGCGCGCCTGCGCGAAGTTGGAATCTCGCGGGCGATCGCAGAACTTAAATCTTCGCTGCAACGGTTAAATCCTGTAGAAAATGAGCAGGAGTACAACCAAGCCTTCGCTAGCCTGGTCGCCCTTGAGACTACCCGGCGCGGATTGCACGATCTCGCGCTTCGCTCGATTTAGACCCACTGCGCCTCGTGCGCTAGAGTGTGCGCCTGCACGACAAGTTGTAAATCTTTGCCCCATAGCTCAGTTGGTAGAGCGCCGAACTGTTAATTCGGATGTCCCTGGATCGAGGCCAGGTGGGGCAGC
>CAZLTK010000087.1:1968-3909 GCA_964562535.1 uncultured Candidatus Planktophila sp. | reverse complement strand
ATGCCCTTAGAGATCATCAAATCAGCGAGTTCGCGCACGGTGTGCTGTGCTTGTGCAACAGCTAAACCGAAACCAGGAACGATAACCACGCGACGTGCGTAGTTAAGAAGAATTGCAACGTCATCTGGTGAACCAGAACGCACTGGACGTTCTTCACCTGCAGCAGATACATCTTGTGGCTTGGCTGTAAATGCACCGAAGAGAGTTCCAAAGAGCGAACGACCCATCGCATCTGCCATCAAGCGCGTCAAGATTGTTCCGGATGCACCAACGAGCGTTCCAGCAATGATCAGAAGTGTTGAATCAAGAACGTATCCGCTTGCGGCAACTGTTAGACCAGTAAAGGCGTTAAGTAGCGAGATAACGATCGGCACATCTGCGCCGCCAACTGGAAGTACGAAGAGAACACCAAATAGGAGTGAAAGTGCCGCTAAAACCAAGAGCGGAGTAGTGCCGAGTTCAACTACAACCCAACCTGAAACTCCGAATACTGCAGCCAGCGTTGCGGCGATAACAAATCTTCCACCAGGGAAAACAACTGGACGAGTCGTCATTAACTCTTGCAGCTTCAAGAAGGTAATTATCGAACCGCTGAAAGAGACGCAACCAACAACTACGGTAAAGACGGTAAAGATAACGACTGCAGTTGAAGCGTCAGCACCAAGTGCGAGATATTCCACAATTGCAACGAGCGCTGCGGCACCGCCACCAACTCCGTTAAATAGCGCTACAAGTTGTGGCATCTGGGTCATCTGAACTCTGCGAGCTGCTGGCACACCAATTAGCGAACCAATTGCGATTGCGCCAATGATCCAACCAAGATTATTAAGAGGTGCGTTGTAAGCAAAGACAACTAAAGTTGCAATCGTTGCACCAAGTGCACCGATTAGATTTCCGCGACGAGCGGTCTTTGGGTGAGATAAACCTTTGAGAGCAAGGATGAAACAGACACCGGCCGCGAGACCGATTAAGTCATACACGGTGCGGTTCATTTATCTGCTCCCTTCTTACTGTCTTTAACTTTATTGCCTTTAAACATCTCGAGCATGCGATCTGTAACTACAAAGCCGCCGATCATGTTGATAGTTGCAAGAATTATTGCGACTACAGAAAGTGATAGTTCGAGCGTTGTTTTGCTGTGATCGGCGACGATGATCGCACCAACCAAGATAACTCCGTGAATCGCGTTAGCACCTGACATAAGAGGTGTGTGAAGAGTTGAGGAAACCTTTGAAACAACTTCAAATCCCACAAACACTGCGAGTACGAAGATTGAGACGATCGCCATTGCATCCATTACTTGGCTCCTCCTGCACTTGGGTCGCGTCGCTGGCCACCATGAGTGACCGCCGATGCATTGATGATTTCGTCTGCAAAATCAAGATTTAACGCAACTGGAGCGCCATCTTTCGCACCAGTAGTCATCAAAGTTAACAAGTTAACGACATTTCGTGAGTACAAACTTGATGCGTGGAATGGCAGTTGGCTAGGTACATCTTTACCGCCCCAGATACGAACTCCGCCGCTGGTAACAACTACTTCGCCAGGCTTAGAACCTTCAACGTTTCCACCAGTCTCGGCAGCTAGATCAACAATCACTGTGCCAGGTTCCATGGCATCGATCATCGCTTGCGTCATCAAACGCGGCGCGGTGCGACCAGGAACAGCAGCAGTTGTAATAACAACATGAGATTTTGCGATGTAAGGAGTTAGAAGTTCGCGTTGTTTTGCAGCGCGTTCTTCGGTCATCTCGCGCGCATAACCGCCGGCGCCTTCAAGTGATTCAAGTTCGAGTTGGATAAAAGTTGCACCCATTGATTTAACTTCATCTGCAGAAGATGGACGAACATCGTATGCAGAAACAACTGCGCCTAAACGACGAGCCGTCGCAATCGCTTGCAGACCAGCAACGCCTGCACCGAGTACCAAAACCTGTGCTGG
>CAZLTK010000087.1:0-1868 GCA_964562535.1 uncultured Candidatus Planktophila sp. | reverse complement strand
CCAGATTGGATAACTACTTCATATCCGAGGCGAGTTAACTTGTTGATGATGTCAGGAACTAGCGCTACGCGCTTTTCTCCAGCTTTAACTTCTAATGGGACGGCTACACGCATGGGCAAACCATACTTGCTGATCTAATTACCTGCGAGTTCTCCACGGGTTAGGTGATAGAGCAGAGCCTGAATTGTTGTGCGGCGATGATAAGCCTCGCGCCAAATGACCGACTTTGGGCCATCGATCACAGAAGCTGCTACCTCTTCACCACGATGTGCTGGCAAGCAGTGCATAAAAATGGAATCTTTTTCTGTTAACGCCATCAAATTATCTGTAACAGCAAATGGTGCCAGCACTTTCATTTTCTCTGTGCGCTCGGCCTCGGGATCTCCCATAGACATCCAAACATCTGTATATAAAACGCTTGCACCTTTTGCGGCTGATTCTGGATCGTTGGTTACTTCAATCTTTGCGCCAGTTTTTTCGGCAATTTTTTTCGCTTGAGCTACTACTTCAGCACTTGGCGCCCATTTTCCATCGGGGGTTGCAGCCACAACATGTGCGCCCATAATTGCGCCCATCGTTAACCAAGCATGCGACATATTGTTTCCATCGCCGAGATAAACAAACTTTCGATCTTTTATATCGCTTCCAAATGTTTCGCGGATCGTTAACCAATCTGCAAGTAACTGAGTTGGATGATCATCATCAGTTAGCGCATTGATCACAGGGATTGAAGCGTTGGCTCCAAGTTCATTGACATCAGATTGTGCAAAGGTTCTGATAATCAAAGCATCGCAATATCCGCTAATAATTCTTGCGGTATCGGCGATAGTTTCACCACGTCCCAATTGCAGTTCATCTCCGCGAATAAATATTGGAGTTCCACCCAGGTGGGCAACTGCAGTCTCAGATGAAAGACGGGTACGAGTAGAAGGCTTAGTCATATAAATTGCAACTGTTTTATTGGTTAGACAATCCTGAGAACGAAGTGGGTTCTTGGCGAATTCGGCTGCAGTGTTAAGCAGCAAATCAACATCAGCACGCGATAAATCGGCGGTGCGTAGCAAGTCCTTCATCTTCAAATTCTACCTGCTGCCACTATCCTTTCGGACATGGGTATTTTCCGTAAGAACTCTCCTGAAACTGATGGAGATACAGACCTACTTACCCGTCCCCAAAATCAAGAAGACGATGGGGGCCACGATCGATTTTCACACTATGTAAAGAAGGAGAAGATCGTCGAATCCGCGGTTACCGGTAAAGCGGTACGAGCGCTGTGCGGCAAGAAATGGATTCCATCGCGCGATCCTGAGAAATATCCAGTCTGTCCAGTCTGTAAAGAAATCTATGACGGCCTCCCGCGCAAATCAACTGACAAGTAAATTATTAGCCTTTGTAATCGCTATAAGCGTAGTTTTTTCACCGCAAGCACATAGCGCTAATCCGCCTCGCAAAATCTTAACGGGATGGATTCCTTACTACTCCATGAAGACATCTCTGCCGGCTGCGTTAAATAATGCAGATTTAATTAAAGAAGTAATGCCATTTTGGTACACCTTGAAATTTAACGGTAAAACCAAAGAAGCCTTCGTCAGTGATTTATATGCAAGCGGAAATCCAAGTATTCCTATTGCAACGCCGCTGGCAGCGATGCGCGCTGCTGGCTTTCTGATCATTCCAACAATTACCGACGGTACGGATAAGTTAGTTCTTTCCAATTTGCTTGCCAATCCAACGAGCAGAACCCAAATTGCCAAAACGTTAAATGACTATGTAATGGCTAATAACTTCGATGGCATTGATCTAGATTTTGAAGGTTTTGCATTTGTTGATGGAAACGCTACTTGGGCAAAGACTGCGCCATCTTGGGT
>CAZLTK010000086.1:0-3923 GCA_964562535.1 uncultured Candidatus Planktophila sp. | reverse complement strand
GTTAAGTACTGCTCAGAGAAGTGTAAATTAGGAAAATAGCAATCAGGAAGTAGGCGGGCTAAATGATACTTTTGCTTCCATGAAGCGATATCTCGTGGTTGCCTTAACCATTTGCTTGGCGTTCACTCTTAACTTTTCCACCGCTTCAGGCGCAGTCAAAGCTGGTGCTGCTTGTAAGAAACAAGGCCAGGTAAGTATCTCCTCCAGCCTCAAATACACATGTGTCAAAAGCGGCAAGAAGCTTATTTGGAGCAAAGGTGTTGCAATCGCTAGACCGGTAGTTGCGATAACACCATCACCCAGTGCCACACCATCACCCAGTGCCACACCTGTAACACTTACGCCGTCACCTACACCAACAGTTAATTCTGTAGACGAATGCAAATTACCCGTCGCAGACGGCCGTGGCGACGTATCGATCGGCGGATGGCCGCGAATTAGTGAACGCTCCAAAGTTTTAGGAGATGTAACCGCAACAGTGATTATGGTTGATTTTGCAGATGCACCGGCGACCATGACTCCAGCTGAAGCATTAGCGCGAATATCACCGGCGCAAGATGTGTTTAAGGAAATGTCATATGGGAAATTGAACTACAACCTTAAGCCGCAACTGAAGTGGTACCGCATGAGTAAAAAATCTAGCGATTATGTGTCGGGCGGTTGGACATTTATCAAACACCGGGACTACATAACAGAAGCTGGAAAGCTTGCCGATCCAGAAGTTGATTTTAGTAGTACTGATAGTTTAATTATTCTGGCTAATCCTGATGCTAGAGGAATGGGATATTCAGGCCCCGCCTTCGCGGCTATTCGTGGCAACGGAATTACCCTGGATGGAAGATATATTTCAAACGGTGCCACATCGGCTTACGATTTAAATAATTGGAAATCCATTTGGTTAAACCATGAAATAACTCACACAATGGGACTAGTTGACCTATATGCCTCGACAACGAGTGATCGCTCAAACAGATATGACGGATTTCGTTACACCGGTGAATTTAGCTACATGGGTTTAAGTAGTTATCAAAGCAATTCTCCGAGTTTACTTGCATTTGAACGATGGAATCTCGGTTGGATCGAAGATTCACAGGTTGAGTGCGTGAAGAGTTCACAGTTCACTAAATTAATTACCCCAGTTCAAGTCAGCGGTGGAACCAAGGCGGTCATCGTTCCCATCTCCTCCACCAAGGCAGTCGTTGTGGAAAGTCGTAGAGCATCAGGTATCGACAGCGCAATGAGTAAATCAGGCGCCCTCGTCTATCTTGTTGATTCATCAATTCAATCTGGTTTAGGCCCAGTAAAGGTCTTTCCGTCAGATCTAGTAAATGACCCTCGCTATTTGAAGGCTCCGCGCGCTCTTGGCGAATCGGTAACAGTCGAAGGTGTAACGATTAAGGTCATTCAATCTGATGCCTCTGGGGATACGGTCGAGATTAGTAAGTAAACCTTAAGAAAAATGTCGGCGCGCTAGCCAATAGTTGCAACGCCGCGGCTGACCTTAATCGCCACGCGCTTTAACGCAGTTGTTGCCGGCCCAACTACTAAGTCGCCATCTGGTTCAAATTGTGAACCATGCGAGCGGCAGACCCAGCCTTGTTCATCGCGATCAACTGGAAATTGTTGATGCGGACACAATAAATTAAATGCCACATATTTCGTGGCAGTACTACGAGAAATTGCTACCGGAACGCCTTTAATGGAACCGATCTTCACTGCACCACCAACTTCGGCAAGCTCTGGCAGATCCTTCAACTTAACGGAAAGTTTTCCGCCCGGAAGTTTCTTAACCACAGATTGCGCAGCAGCAGGGATGCCCGAACCACCGAGCGCCAAAATTGCACAGGCGCCGGCAAATAATGTTCTACGTGAAATCGGTTCCATCAAAGGTCTCCAGATTCAGTTTGGTGTTACTTACTTCAACTTACTGTAAAGAGTCACATCAGCTGTAGCAAGAGCCAACCCATCAGGAAGTGCTCCCGCTGGCAGACCAAGTACTGAAGCAACTGTCGCTGCCACACCTGGCGCTAGTGAAAGCGCTGCACCTGCATACAAAGTTGTGCGCTGCTTGGCTTTGCGATCATTTGTGACCTTCGCCTTTAGATCAGCGCCATTGGTGATATTCAAAACTGCAATAGCTGCGTTATCTGCCTGTGGAATCGTTGCGGTAATTGTTCCCGCTGCAAGATCGATCACTGGATTGCGCAATACCAACTGCTTATCGTTTGCGGTGTTAAAGAAGACGATGCTGCTACCAAGATGGGCAACACCTGACTTGGTTGCGGTTACAGGAACATGGAATACAACTTGTCCGGCATCGGCAGCGATTGAATCACCAATTACTCCAGTTGTTGCTCCGCCTTGTCCGTAAAGAACTACCCCTGCGCCCTCAAGCACCTTGGTAATTCCTGGCAAAGTTTTGATGTGGGTCATGCTCTGACCTGGTTTTGCAGAATCAGCTGCAGCTGGTGTTAGACCCGAAATTGCTACAAGCGCTACAGCGGTTAGTCCGCTAAATAGTTTTCTCTTCACGTACGGTCTCCTTAATTAGGACCATCGAATTAATGGCTGAAAGGAGTATGAAGTGAGCCAATATGCCCCGCATCTTGAAAGGGACTTTAAATGAGCGTGAAAATAAACTCACCGAGAAAACTCAGCCAGCAAATGAACTAAATAAAGTAATTAAATGGTCCGGCCGCGATCAAGCGGCAACGACCAAGGGATCTTCACACCCAACGCCTCTGCCGCGTTCATCGCCCAACGCGGATTGCGCAACATCGCACGCGCCAAGAAAACCGCATCTGCTTCTTCAGTCTCAATAATGTATTGCGCTTGATCGGGTTCGGTAATCAAACCAACTGCCGCAGTTGCAATCCCTGCCTCCTTACGGATCGCAGCTGCAAAGGGAACCTGAAAACCAGGCGTTGCCTTAATCGGTGCGTTATGAACCGCACCCCCTGATGAAACATCAATTAGATCAACGCCCGCAGCCTTTAACTTCCCGGCTAATTCAATCGAATCAATTAAGTTCCAACCTTCATCAACCCAATCAGTTGCCGAGATACGAACAAAGAGCGCCACCTGATCGCCAATCGCAGCGCGCACCGCAGCGGTTACCTCCATCAAGAAACGGGTCCGATTCTCAAAGCTGCCACCATATTCATCGGTGCGATCATTTGAAACCGGTGAATAGAACTGGTGCAGCAAATAACCATGCGCTGCATGTATTTCAATTACATCAAAGCCAACTGCCACAGCACGACGAGCCGCATCAGCAAACTCACCGACCAACTGCTTAATCTCGTTAACCGTTAAAGCACGTGGCGCTGGATATCCCTCAAAGGCTTTATCCGTTGAAGAAACCGCTTGCCATCCGCCTTGACCAATTTCAGCCATCCGCGTTGTATCCCACGGACGCATCGTCGATGCCTTGCGCCCGGCATGTGCCAACTGAATTCCCATCTTCACACCCTGCGAATGCGCAAACTCCACCATCGGTGCAAAAGCCTTGGCATGCGCATCATCTTCAATCGATGGACACCCAATTGAGATTCGCCCCTCTGGAACAACACCAGTTGCCTCAACCATGATCAACCCCGGCGCACCCGTTGCAAAGGCTCCCAAGTGCGCGCTATGCCACGCACCCACAAAACCATCAGTTGCGCTGTATTGGCACATAGGGGAGACCCAAACGCGATTCTGAAATGTAACCCCGCGCAGAGTAAATGGATCAAAGAGTGTGTTCATATCTCGATCTTACTCGGTAATAAAATCGCATAACCACTACTCTTATAGAAAGACCAATCAAACAAGGAGCAACAAATGGGCGCTTGCACATGCGGATACACAACAGATCCAGAGAAGAACTGCAACGGCACTCACAATGTAGTCAAGGCTGTTAAAGCCGACATCATCGCCAAGCT
>CAZLTK010000085.1:0-4273 GCA_964562535.1 uncultured Candidatus Planktophila sp. | reverse complement strand
GTTGTGGTGGTCTTTCCGACCCCACCCTTCTGGTTGGCTACTGTGAAGATTCGGGTTGAGGCAGGTTTTGCCATCGCCTCTTTTAGGCGTCGGACTCCGACGACCTTTGTCTCGCTCTCGCGATCCCTTGTTTCACGTGAATCAACCACGCGCTTATCTAAGCACTTATTACAGAGCCTTTACGTATAGAGATCACTCTGCCGAGCTCAATTCCTTCAAGTTTTATCTCGTGGAGCTCAGCTCCTTTGATTCCAACCATCTCTTTTGCCGCTGACTCCCCCTTTATCGCTAGAAGGGACCCTCCGGTTTTGACCATATGCCAGCTCATCTTCTTCAACTTCTCTATTGGGGCTACCGCACGGGCGGTAACAAAATCAGCGCTCTTCTTTACATCTTGGGCGCGGCCACGGATGACTTCGATCTCAACCCCACCGAGAGCAATAGCGGCAACTGCCTCATTTAAGAACTCAACTCTGCGCTCAAGGGGCTCAATTAGGGTCACTTTTAAGTCAGGTCGGGCTAGTGCGATAACAATTCCAGGCAGCCCTGCCCCTGAACCGATATCGAAGAGGGAGGCCCCCTGCGGCAAGAGTTGGGTTACGGGAAGGCAGTTAAAGATATGGCGCTCCCAGATTCGCTCACCTTCGCGTGGGCCAATAAGCCCTCGCTCGATACCTTCGGTGGTGAGAAATTCGGCGTAGGCGCGAATAGCCTCTTCTTGCCCAGGAAAGTACTTATTGATTAAGGTTTCACGTGAAACTTGTGAAGGATCTGACTCCGGCTGGAGATTTGTCATCAGGTCCCTTTAGGCGGGATAGATGACGACGAAGCGGTTTGGATCTTCGCCATCTGACTCAGATGACAGACCTAAGGTCTGGATCGTGTCGTGGATAATCTTACGTTCAAAGGCGTTCATTGGGTCGAGTTTGATTGATGCCCCAGTGGTCTTTGCCTGCTCTGCCATCTTCTCGGCCAAGGCGGTTAGCTCCTTGCGGCGGCCTGAGCGGAATCCATCGATATCGAGCATTAGGCGGCTACGGTCGCCGGTCGCTGTTTGTACAGCAAGGCGGGTTAGCTCCTGGATTGCATCGAGGACTTCGCCTTCCTGGCCGACTAGGTGGCGGAGTTTGCCACCGACGATCGCCAGGCTGGCGCGATCGTTCTCAACATCGATATCGATATCGCCATCAAGATCTGCAATATCTAGCAAGCCTTCGAGGTAATCTGCTGCGATATCGCCCTCTTCCTCAAGGCGCGCAATTGTCTTTGGCGCCTTTTTGGTAGGTGTACCCGCCTCTGCGGTCTCGTTCTCCAACACTTCAGTGGTCTCTTCGCTCATCTTCTCACTCCTTGTAGTTATGTAAAGTTATTTGGGTCTTTTGATGGTTTTTGTACTTAAATGTCCGTTTTACTTCTTCTTTTTCTTCTTTGGTTGCTTTCTCTGGCCTTTAACTTCACCGGTTTGATCGTCGCTATTTTCTGGATTGGTTCCATCGAGAACCGTTCCTGTTGAGCCCTTTAAACCTTCTTTATCTTTCGCTGCCTTCTTCTTTTGTAGCTCTTCGTAGGCAGGTGAACCCGGAGTTGGATTGCGTTTAATTACATAGAACTGTTGTCCCCAAGTCCAGAAGTTTGTTGTTGACCAGTAGATCAAAACTCCAACAGGGAAGTTAACGCCAGATACTGCGAAAATTACTGGGAATAAATACAACATGATTTTCTGCTGTTGCAACATCATATTGTTGCTGGAATCCATCTTTGGCATTCCCTTTACCATCAACTGGCGTTGTGTTGTAAAAGTTGTAGCAGACATGATGAAAATTAAAATAACTGTAACGATCTTTACAGTTGTATCAGTTGAACCTAAGAAGCTCTGTGAAATCTTCGCTCCAAAAAATGTTGCTTGTGCTGCGCTATCTAGATATTCACCCTTTAAAAATCCACGGGCGATTGGCGCAGATACACCGGCATCTGTCTTTGCAGCAATTCCATTAAGAACTGTAAAAAGTGCGAAGAAGATTGGTGCTTGCGCCAAAATTGGAAAACAAGAGGCAAGTGGGTTTGTCTTATGCTCTTTGTAGAGCTTCATCATCTCTTCAGATTGCTTTTGGCGATCATCTTTATATTTTGTTTGGATCGCCTTCATTTGTGGTTGTAGTGCAGTAAGTGCGCGTTGGCTCTTAATCTGTTTAACAAATAACGGGATTAAAATAATACGGATTAAAACAACAAGTCCAACGATCGATAGCGCCCAAGTAACACCGCTATCGAAACCGAATATAGGTGAGAGCAAGTAGTGAATTCCGACAATAACTCCCGATACGAAGTTATAGAGGGGGTTTAAAATAAAGCCCATTAGTTAGCTCCTACGCTGGTTTTTTCGGTGGTTTTAGTGATTTTTTGAAAGTTATTTAAAGGGATATTTTTAACGGCGTAATCAACGCCGCCATGTGACCAGGGGTTGCAGCGCACCAAACGCCAAAGTGCCATACCTACACCGCGGATTCCGTAGTGCGAAATTGCAGATGCGGCATATGTTGAACAAGATGGGTAGTACTTACAACGTGGCGCAAAAGATGGAGAGATCCATTTTTGATAGAAGTTGATCACTACCACTAATACTGTGCGCATCTACTTCACCGCGTTTCGGGTTGAGCGTTCCAGTAATTTGGTAACAAGTTTTTCAACCTCAGAGATAACATCAGTTGAAGATCCTTTAGCCAGGGCGCGAATTACAAAGAGAGAGTTCTTTGGAAGTTTTGAAAGTTGTGGCGCTGCCGCATGGCGAAGTTTGCGCGCTAGTGCGTGGCGCGCAACTGAGCCACCAACTCCTTTATTAACAATTAACCCAAACTTTGGTGGGTTGGTTTCTTCTGGCGCAGGGTTGATGTAGAGGTATCCAACGAAGTGCTCTGAGGTAACGCGGGTTCCGCTCTTAGTTGCGCGGGCGAAATCGGCGGTTAAATTCAAACGTGCGTTTTTAGGCAGCACGAGATTTTCCGGTGTGGCTCTATAACTTACGCAGAGAGACGAACGCGGCCTTTGGCGCGGCGAGCTGAAAGAACTGCACGTCCTGCGCGAGTTGCCATGCGTGCGCGGAAGCCGTGCTTCTTGGCGCGACGACGAGTATTAGGTTGGAAGGTGCGCTTTGTCATGATGACTCCTCTTAAAACTTAAATTGCGGCCAGTTCGGCTTGAGCGTGGGCGGGTTTTGACTGACCCAACCTGAGCGCAAACCGGTTTCTATGAACTCTTCATAAATACGGGGGAAGCGAGGGTGTAACGGTAGAGGTGGGGATAGAGGTGGGTCAAACTGGATCCTGGGTTGAGGGTTGTGGATAACCGCTTGCTTTTCTCTGGAAAGAGCCCTACTTTTCACCTCTGTCCACAGGCATCCGTCAAAGTGGCTCTAAATGAAGGCTCAAGCCCAACTTTAGACCACAGCCTGTGGATAACATTGTGGATAGTCCAAGGGGGCAATTATGGCAGTAGTTGAGATCGAACTCGCCGACCTTTGGGACCGGGTTATCGAGCATGTCTCACTCGGTGAACCACAGCATCGCGCATTTTTAACGATGACAAAGCCACTCGGTTTGATCCAAAGCGATGGCGGGATCACAAACCTGTTAGTTGCAGCTCCAAATGTTTTTGCAAAAGATGTTCTTGAGTCCCGACTTCGTGTTGTTGTAAACGAAGTCCTTACTCGCGAACTTGGAGATAAAACAAATATCGCAGTGATGGTCGATGAGTCACTTGAACTCGCAGATCATCCAGCGCCGGCAGTTGTTATTGAAGCAGCGCCATCACGGCCGGGCACAGGTCGCGACAATACTGAAACTGGTAGCCGTAAAAACGATGAGCCTTCACAATTAAATCCTCGTTATATTTTTGAAACTTTTGTTATTGGTGCATCAAACCGTTTTGCTCACGCTGCAGCGGTTGCAGTAGCCGAAGCGCCAGCAAAGGCTTACAACCCATTGTTTATCTATGGCGAATCAGGACTTGGAAAAACCCACTTATTGCATGCTATTGGCGCATATGCAAAAGAGCTTTATGGCAGCGTGCGAGTTCGCTACGTTTCATCCGAGGAATTTACCAACGATTTTATTAACTCTATCCGCGACGATAAAGCATCTGCTTTCCAGCGCCGTTACCGCGACCTAGATGTTCTACTCGTCGACGATATTCAATTTTTAGAAAATAAAGAGCGTACCCAAGAAGAGTTCTTCCATACTTTTAATACGCTCTATAACGCTAATAAACAAATAGTTAT
>CAZLTK010000084.1:0-4304 GCA_964562535.1 uncultured Candidatus Planktophila sp. | reverse complement strand
CGGCATTTACTTCATGGGTATCTGTTTCAGTTGGCTGCAATAACACCTGCACTTTCTGCATCGTTCCAACGCTTCGCGGAATCGAGAAAGATCGTCCTGAAGCAGATATCTTGAAAGAAGTACGGGCACTTGTAGAGCAAGGTGTCATCGAAATTACTTTGCTTGGTCAAAATGTAAATGCCTATGGCGTCGAGTTTGGTGATCGAGGAGCATTCGCTTCCTTGCTTCGCAAATGTGGCGAAATAGATGGCCTAGAGCGAGTTCGCTTCATGTCACCACATCCACGTGACTTCACCGACGATGTCATCGACGTAATGGCGAGAACCCCAAATGTGATGCCACATCTGCATATGCCTCTGCAATCAGGGTCAGATCGAATTCTGCAGGAGATGCGGCGTTCTTATAGATCTAGTCGTTATTTAGGAATTCTCGAGCGCGTGCGCAACGCCATGCCACATGCCATGATCACAACAGACATCATCGTTGGCTTTCCAGGTGAGACTGAAGAAGATTTTCAAGCAACTCTTGATCTGACTACACAAGCCCAGTTCTCCGCCGCATATACATATAAATATTCGATACGTCCCGGAACTCCAGCCGGAGCTATGCCAAATCAAATCGCTGAAGAAGTTGTCGGCGAGCGATATACGCGATTACATGAACATCAGCAGAAGATTTCACTTGCGGTGAATCAAAGATCAATCGGCCAAACCCATCGTGCGCTGGTCTCAGAAGTTGAAGGTCGTCGTGACCAGGCGCAGGCTCGATTGACTGGAAAGACCGAAGATTTCCGCCTAGTGCACTTTGATGCAACCAGCCAAGCACGTCCGGGAGATTTCGTAGACCTAGAAATCACAGATGCATCTGCGCACTACTTAATCGCTAAAGAGTTGGCACATATCAAAACACGCGGGGGAGATGTCCACGAAGCCCGCACCAAGCAAGGGCCAACTGCAACTTCGCTAGGCATTCCAACTCTTCGCAAGCCAAGCGCCGCTGAATAACGCAGCCATGAAGACGATAGTTATTTGTGGGGCGACCGCCACAGGAAAGAGCGATCTTGCTGTTGCTCTTGCTAAAGAGATTGGTGCAGAGATAATCAACGCAGATTCCATGCAGCTTTATCGGGGCATGGATATCGGAACTGCCAAGTTAACAGTTCCCGAAAGAGGAGGGGTGCCTCACCACCTTTTAGATGTTCTTGATGTAACCGAAGATGCAACTGTCGCCTGGTATCAAAGCGCGGCGCGCGATGCTATATCGGAGATACATGCGCGCGGAAAGAGCGCCATTATCGTAGGTGGCACAGGCCTTTACATAAAGGCGATACTGGATGATTTGAATTTTCCGGATACTGATCCGCAGGTTCGAGAGCGGCTGAATAAAGAGGCAGAAGAGTTTGGGATCGCGCATCTATTTCAACGCTTGCAGCTACTAGATCCGGTGGCCGCTGCAGCAATCGATATTCAAAATGCGCGACGTGTAATCCGCGCCCTAGAGGTAATTGAAATAACTGGTCAGCCATTCACTGCTAATTTGCCACGCGAAGATAGCTCTAAATATCCAGACGCTATGCAATTTGGCCTGGTCATGGATCGCGAAAATCTAACCGAGCGAATCGATGCGCGGGTAGATTTGATGTGGGAACGCGGGTTAGTTTCAGAGGTAGATGCGCTAATTGCCCAAGGCATCACAAAAGCCACAACTGCTCGCCGAGCCCTCGGTTATGCCCAAGTAATTTCGATGCGGGCAGGTGAAATTAGTGAAGAACTGGCTAAAGAAGAGACAAAGCGTGCCACTCGCCAATACGCCAGGCGCCAAGAGACTTGGTTCTCTCGTGATGCGCGAATTCAATGGATTTCACCGATCCAACCGCGTTTGGAAACTGTCTTACAGAAGATAAACTCGAGATCGTAATGAATACTCCAATAATTGCCACATATGGCCACGGCACCGAAAATGACTTTCTATTGGTCTTTGATCCTGATGAAGAGATCTCAATTACAACGGCCCAGACTGCGGCGATGTGCAATCGCCAATCTGGCATCGGCGCTGATGGGCTAATCAAAATCTCAAAACGCGATGGCAAATGGTTCATGGATTATCGCAACGCCGATGGTTCACTGGCTGAAATGTGTGGCAATGGCATCCGTGTAATGGCGCGTTATTTAGTTGAAAAAGGGCATCAACCTGAAGGAATCTTTGCCATCAATACTCGCGATGGCGTTAAACACCTACGCGTACCAGCAACCGATGATATTTCAGTCAATATGGGCAAAGTTATGGATGAAAGCGAAGAAATTACCGCGTCGGTTGAAGGCAAAATATGGAATGGCTATCACATCAGCGTTGGTAATCCACACGCAGTTGTCTTTGTTGAAAAGATTGAAGATGTCGGTTCGCTTAAAGATGCACCAATCGTTCGCCCACGTGATAGCTATCCAGAAGGCGTTAACGTGGAGTTTGTAGAGATTACGGCGAACAAAGAGATCAAGATGCGCGTACACGAGCGAGGTAGCGGTGAGACTCGCTCTTGCGGTACTGGCACTTGCGCTGTCGCGTTAGCGGCAACGCTTAAGACTAATTCACCTCTGCCAGCGCGTTGGGTTATCTATCCTCCAGGTGGCCGATTAGTTGTAGATATAGATCCACACTCAAACGCGACCCTTACCGGTCCTGCGGTACTGATTAAAGATATTGATATTACCGATTACTTGCAGGATGCATGAGTAACGATCAATCACGCGATAACGATTTATTTGAAGAGCTACTGCGCGAGAGTGCACGTGTCGCTGCAGATTTTGATGCTGACGAAAGCGAACACGATCCTGATCCACAACAAGAGTTAAGTGATCGCCACGCGCTTCGTCGCGTCAAGGGTTTCTCAACCGAACTTCAAGATATCTCTGATGCCGAGTATCGCCAGTTACAACTAGAACGTGTGGTTCTTGTCGGCGTATGGACTGAAGGTAGCGCCGAGATGGCTGAAAATTCTTTGGCAGAGTTAAAGGCGCTGGCCGAAACAGCAGGTTCTGAAGTTCTAGATGGTTTAATTCAAAGAAGAGATAAGCCAGATCCAGCAACTTATATTGGTTCAGGTAAAGTCGTTGAACTTCGCCAGATAGTTGCATCAACTGGCGCAGATACAGTTATTTGCGATGGAGAGCTTTCCCCTTCGCAACTTCGACAGTTGGAAGATAAGTTAAAGGTAAAGGTTGTAGATCGCACCGCTTTGATTCTCGATATCTTTGCTCAGCACGCCAAGAGCAAAGAAGGTAAGGCGCAAGTTGAGCTGGCGCAGATTGCATATTTACTTCCGCGCCTTCGCGGTTGGGGTGATTCGCTCTCCAGACAAGTTGGTGGTCGCGCTGCAGGTGGCGCAGGTATCGGTGGACGTGGTCCAGGTGAAACCAAGATCGAAACCGATCGCCGCCGCATTCGTGACAAGATGGCAAAACTTCGTCGCGAGATTGCTGAAATGAAGGTATCGCGCGATACCAAACGCCAAGAAAGAAAACGTTTCAATATTCCATCCGTTGCAATCGCCGGATATACCAACGCTGGAAAATCTTCGCTACTTAACCGACTTACAAATGCTGGCGTGCTCGTTGAAAATGCGCTCTTTGCAACGCTCGATCCAACTGTTCGCAAATCCCAGACCACCGATGGTCGTACTTACACGCTCTCCGATACCGTTGGATTTGTTAGACATTTGCCGCATCAATTGGTGGATGCGTTTAAATCCACCCTTGAAGAGGTATCTGGTGCAGATTTAATTGTCCATGTAGTTGATGGCTCACACCCAGATCCATTTGAACAGATTCGCGCAGTGCGTGAAGTCATAAATGAAATTGGTGGAGGAGATATCCCCGAGATCATCGCTATTAACAAGGTTGATTCTGCAAATCCAGAAGTTGTAATGGAGATCCTGCGCAAAGAGAAGAATAGCTACGCCTTTTCTGCACGTACCGGCTTCGGAATCGAAGGGTTGGTCCATGCGATTGAAAAATCGTTGCCACAACCAAACGTCGAGATAGATACGGTCATTCCTTACAGCCGCGGTGATTTGGTCAACGCCATTCACGAAACCGGTGAAATCATTAGTGAGGTTTATGTGGAAAGTGGTACTGCTATTCATGCGCGAGTGGGGGCTTCGCTGGCAAAAGCGATAGAAGCAGCGCGGATATCGCCGTAGGAAAAGCGATAGAAGCGGCGGAAAAACCCTTCTAAAAACTGGTCATTACTTATCTATACGGGGAATATCTGCGACACGCCGATGGTTGTAATGGGTAATCACAGGTAAG
>CAZLTK010000083.1:0-4366 GCA_964562535.1 uncultured Candidatus Planktophila sp. | reverse complement strand
TTTGCCAAAGCATCGGCAGATGCAGCAACGCCAAATTGTGCAAAGTCATCTGATTCGACAACTAAGACGTTGGTGATAGGGCCTTGGTTTACAGTTGCAGCAAGTGCTGCACCGTTACCTGCACCAGCAAGAACAACTGCTGTCACTGATCCGATACGCGCACCAGCAGTTGCTAGCTCTGCCGTCGTTTTGCTCGCCTTTTCACCTGAAAAATCAGCGAGGATAAATACTTTGCTCATATCAACTTCTTCTCTGCTAGGAAGTTAACTAGCGCTTCGCCGCCGCTACCTTCATCGGTTACTTTCATACCTGCAGCGCGTGGTGGGCGCGGGGTTGCATCGCTTACTTGTGACCAAGCGCTTTGCGCACTGGCACCAACTGCTGCTAAATCTTTCTGTTCAATGGTCTTCTTCTTCGCTGCCATAATGCCTTTAAATGATGGGTAACGCGGTTCGTTGATCTTTTCAACAACGCTAATCACGCAAGGAAATGCCGCAGAGATTTCATCTACGCCAGCTTCTGTAACGCGGGTAATTGAAACTGAACCGGCAGGATCAACAGTTACCTTGGAAGCGAAAGTTAACTGCGCCCAACCCAGGCGAGCGCTGATCATCGCTGGTACAACGCTCATGCGCGCATCGGTTGATTCAGTTCCGCAAATTACTAAGTCATAGCCGCCATCTGAAATCACTTTGGCGAGAACTGCAGAAGTTGCGAGCGCATCTGCACCAGCGAGCGCGCCATCAGTTACCAAAATTGCATCGTTTGCACCCATGGAAAGCGCTTTACGAACCGCTTCGGTTGCGCGTTCTGGCCCCATTGAAATCACCGTGACGGTATTTGCGCCGCCTTCTTCGTTTCCGCCGTGAGCTTCTGCAATTCGCAGCGCTTCTTCAACGGCATATTCATCTAGATCATTAAGTACTGCATCAACGCTCTCGCGATCGAGTACTCCATTGACCATCTTCTTCTCGGCCCATGAATCTGGAACCTGCTTTACGCATACGGCGATCTTCATAGCGCAGATGTTACCGACCAGTAGCCTTTTCCGCCAGGGCAAAACCCTCAACCAATACTTCACCTTTCCTTTGCCAACACTTAACCTCACAGGTTCCATTAAGTCGGTTTTAACCTTCAGCCTTCGGACTATGTTGGAATTTAGAGAAGCGTTGGAAGTTAAAGACGCCAACCCGCTGCGAATACTTGTCGTAACAGAGGCCTTCCTCCCCCAAGTAAATGGCGTAACCAACTCAGTACTTCGCCTTCTTGAATTCTGCAGATCACAAGGACATCAAGTGCTGGTTATCGCACCTGAGAGCGAGAACGCGCCAAAGGAATATTGCGGATACAAGATCAAGCACGTTCCAAGTATCGATATGAAGAAGTTGATTCCGATGGGACTTCCACAGCGAACTCTCGAACCATTTATCGAAGGCTTTGCACCAGATGTAATCCATCTTGCCTCACCAATCTTCCTAGGCCATTACGTTGCCCGGTTAGCGAAAAAGGCCGGCATACCAACTGTTTCGGTTTATCAAACTGATATCGCAGGCTTTGCTCGTCATTACGGTTTAACAATTGCGCATGCAACTCTGAAACGCTGGGTCGCACGAATTCACTCGACTTCCGATCTAACCCTTGCACCCTCTTCTTGGGCTTGCCGCGATCTTGAAAACTCTGGAGTTAAAAATGTAAAGCTCTGGCAGCGTGGAGTAAACATCGAAAACTTCCAGCCTTCTAAATTTGATGCAGATTTCCGCAGGGAACTTTTAACAACCCGCGGCAGGAAGCCATCACCTAAATATCTAGTTGGTTATGTGGGGCGTCTTGCAAACGAGAAGCGAGTGAGTGATCTAGAAGTTATCGATCGCCATCCAGATTTCCAATTGGTAATTGTTGGCGATGGACCTGCGCGAGTTAAGTTAGAGAGCGATCTTCCCAACGCAATTTTTGTGGGATATCAATCTGGTGCAGATCTGGCGCGGTATGTGGCAGCACTTGATGTCTTTGTTCATACCGGCAAACACGAAACTTTCTGCCAAGCAATTCAAGAATCACTTGCCTCAGGAACAGTGGTAGTTGGCCCCGATACCGGTGGTCCTACAGATCTGATTGAGCATGGGAAAACCGGGCTTTTAATCGACACTGCAAACGCACATGAACTTTTGGAATCAGTCTTCACTCTTGCCGAGCATCCGGCGCGTGATCTGATGGAAGTAGCTGCACGTAAATCCGTAGAACATCGAACATGGGACCAGATAAATGAAGCACTTATTCAACATTATCGAGAAACTATCCGCGTTGTTGCATCACAGAAAGATCTGGTCGCATGAAAATTATCCACATCGCCAATTTCTATGGCCCTAAGTCCGGTGGTATAAAGACCACGCTTCATAATCTCGGTACTGGATATACAAGCCAGGGCCATGAATTTACCTACATAGTTCCGGGCGCAGGCCTTCATCATGAAAAGACTCCGCATGGAACCAGAATTACAGTTCCATCTTTACTTATTCCATTTACAGGTGGATACCGCATCATCAAATCAAATCGTCAGATCAGAAATATGTTGCTGGCACTTTCACCTGATCGCATCGAAGTATCTGATCGATTTACACTTTCCAGCGTTGGGCGATGGGCGAAGTCACGCAAGATCACAACGCTGGTCTTTAGCCACGAAACTTTGCGCGGGTTAATCAAGACTTATCTACCATTTTCTGCCAAGAAGTTCGTTGCTTGGCATAACCAAAGGCTTGCCAAATCATTTGACTACGTAATTGCCACGACTAAATTTGCATCTTCGGAATTTCTCGCCATTGGGACTAAGAACTTGATTCAAGTACCTTTGGGTGTTGATCTAAAGACCTTCTCGCCAAATAACCGCGATCTTGAATTACGAACTAAACTTTTAAAGGGTGGCGAAATACTTCTCGTTCATTGCGGAAGACTCTCACCGGAGAAGAAACCAGAGCGATCAATCCAAGCCCTGCGTGAACTTTTAAAGCGTGGAGTAAATGCGCGTTTGATCTATGTTGGAACAGGACCGTTACATAAGAAACTTTACGAATCTTCCCGCGATATTCCCGTGACTTTTCTCGGTTATATCTCCGATAAGAAATATCTCGCATCGATTGTCGCTTCAGCCGATATCTCAATTGCACCTGGACCAATCGAGACTTTCTGCTTATCGGCCCTTGAATCTTTAGCCAGCGGAACACCGGTTGTAGCATCAGAAACAAGTGCGGTCGGAGAATTCCTGCTTATTGACAGTGGTGACTCTGCAGATTTTGTTGGGCAAGTAGCGGCAAACAATGGTTCTGACTTTGCTGATGCGATCGAAACACTAATTGGTAAGTTGAAGACAGATAACACCTTACGTAGTCGCTGCCATCATCAGGCCGAGAACTTCCCTTGGTCTTCAACTATTTCCCAGATGCTTTCACTCGGTATGAAGCCAATCCTCCATGTTCTGAAAGCGGCTTAAAAATGAGCACACCGCTTACCTTTGCTGTAATCGGCGATAGCGCAGCATCTGGTGTTGGAGATTCTGACGGCCATGGCAACAACCTAGGTTGGAGTTATCACCTAGCTAAATCTTTTCAAGAACCGCTGATCTTTATCAATGCCGCTCGCCCGGGTGCGAGGTCGGCTGAAGTATTGGAAGAGCAACTTCCAAAAATTTTGCTCCATAACCCGGATTTAGTAGCAGTTGTTGTAGGTGGAAACGATCTTTTGCGCAGCAACTTTAACCCACAGAAATTTGCAGAGAACCTGCGAAAGACTTTGCTAGAACTGGTATCTAGAGGTTGCACGATAATGTTGCTTGAACTTCACGATCCAACCAAGATCGTGCCCATGCCATATCTAATCGGGCGAATCTGCCGTCGTAGAGTTGCCGCGGTAAATGCATCGACAAGAGCGCTCGGCAAAACTTTTGGCGCAGTACTGATGGAGACTCGCTCGCTTCAGGATATTTACGCGCGCGAGAAATGGCACGTAGATCGTATGCACCCAAGCAAACTAGGCCATCAATTTATCGCTGCACAATATGCCAAACTCTTAACCCATCGTGGGTATGAGATTGGTGAAGTAAAAATCGATGCTGTTAACAACCGAAGCCGTCGTGATTCAATAATTTGGATGTTAAAAAATGGCACCCCATGGTTTTTAAAGCGCAGCGTTGATCTGCTACCTGGGCTTGTCTTGCTTAGCGCTGCTGAGATAATCTTCATAATTCGCCAGAAATTTGCATTTCTAGTTTCCCAATTTAAAGGCTTACAGGGCAAGATGAGCCCATGTTGCCAGCCGACCCTCGAACGCTCGGCGCCACACTTACAGATGGCGGCGCAAACTTTGCGATCTGGTC
>CAZLTK010000082.1:0-4403 GCA_964562535.1 uncultured Candidatus Planktophila sp. | reverse complement strand
CGTCTAGATCTTCAGGGGTAACTTCAGATCCAGCAGTCACATCTTCATCGCCGCGAAGTGCGAATGTGAAGACTGGCGCCCAAGAGATGTTTACCGCATCGCCCTTATTAAATGGCGCGACTCCATCATCGTTTTGCTCAAAGACCATTAGCTCTTGTCCCCAAGGCATTTCGACTTGGTACTGAGTTGAAACACCGATGTAAGAAACATCTTCGATTCGTCCACCAGATAGAACGTTTCCTGAAACAGGTGTATCTAGCAATGAGATACGGAATTTTTCAGGGCGGATACCCGCGTACATAGAATTATCAACTGCATGAGAACGGTTCTTTGGAAGTGAAATCTTCTGTCCATAAAGATCGGCGATGATTGAATCGCCATCGTTTCCGGTGATTGTTCCCTTAATTAGATTTGATTGGCCCAGGAAGTTCGCAACAAAAGCGGTCTCTGGATTGTCGTAAAGATCAGCAGGAGAACCCATCTGCTCTATCTTTCCTTCATTCATAACCGCGATTGTGTCTGCCATAGTCATGGCTTCTTCTTGATCGTGAGTTACGTGAACGAAAGTAAGACCAACTTCTTTCTGAATCCATTTAAGTTCGATCTGCATTTGGCGACGCAATTTAAGATCGAGCGCACCAAGAGGTTCATCGAGAAGGAGAAGTGCTGGACGGTTAACGATCGCGCGAGCAAGCGCGATGCGCTGTTGCTGTCCGCCAGATAGTTGGGTTGGCTTGCGACCTGCCAGATGTGGAAGTTCAACTAGGTTAAGGACTTTATTAACTTCGGCATCTACATCTTTAATACCGCGACGGCGAAGGCCGAAGGCGATATTTTCAAAGATTGTTAAGTGTGGAAATAGCGCATAGTTCTGAAAAACTGTATTGATTGGACGCTGATACGGCTTTGTCGTCGTGATATCAGTTTCACCTAAATGAATGCTGCCAATCGTTGGTTCTTCAAGTCCTGCGATCATGCGCAAGGTGGTTGTCTTACCGCAACCGGAAGGTCCAAGAAGTGCAAAGAATGAACCTTTAGGTATGGTGAGTGAAAGATCATCTACCGCCTTGAAATCACCATACTCTTTAGTGATTCGAGTGAGTATTAAATCCCCTCGCGCTGAACTAGCGTCAAATGACACTTAGTTGCCGGCAGCCTTCTGGAAAGCTTCAGTCCAAGCAGTCTCTTCTGTTGGTGTTAGCGAACGGAAGACGCTGAGATTCTTCAAAGTGGCTTCGGTTGGGAAGATGTATTCGCTCTTAGCAAGCTCTGGATCAATTTTTTCCATCTCAGATTGAGCACCCTTAACTGGAGTTACATAGTTAACGTAAGCAGCAACCTCAGCGGCAATCGCTGGGTCGTAATACCAGTTAATCAACTTCTCAGCACTTGCCTTAGCCTCTGGAGTTACAGTTGATGGGATCAACATATTGTCACCTGAAATTGTTCCGCCTGACTCTGGGATTGCGAAGTCGAACTTGCCTTCATTTTCTGAAGCCAAGATAAACATATCGCCGGACCAGCCAATAACTGCTGTCGCATCCCCTGAAGTCAGATCTTCTGCGTATTCGTTGCCCTTAACGCCGCGGATCCAACCGTCTGAAATCTTGCCGGCCATGAAATCTACTGCGTTCATGTATTGATCTTCGGTGACAGTTGCAGGATCTGCACCTTGGGCTAGCAAGATAATGCCGATTGTGTCGCGAAGTTCAGAGAGCACAACGATCTTGCCCTTGTTCTGCGGAGCAAAGAGATCATCAAGCGTGCGAATTCCCTTTGGATTCTTCTCGGTGTTCCAACCAAATCCACCCATGATGCCTTGCCAGGTAAGTGTTGATTCGCGCTTTGGATCGTATGAAGGTGATGCAAGGGTGTCGAGAATATTTGTCTTATTTGGAATATTTGCTGCATCAAACTTTTGTGCATAACCCAGGCGAATCCAACGCGCTGCCATCCAGTCAGTTGGGCAGACAAGGTCGTAGCCGATATCTTCATTTAGTTTTAACTGAGCTTGCACCTTGCCGAAGAACTCATCGTTGTCGTTGTAATCTTCGAAGTATTTAGTTTCAATACCGGTTGCTTCTGTGAACTTGTCAAGTGTTGGATAAGTCTTATTTGCTTCATCGAAATCTAAGTAAAGTGGCCAGTTACCCCAACGAACTAAATCACCTGATGCAGCAGAATCGCCGCCTGAACCGCATGCAGCGAGCGCACCAGCAGCGCCAACGCCACCGATACCTGCGAGAACTGCACGGCGTGAAACACGTGCGTTAATGATTGAACGTGCTTCTGGTGATAGTGGTGACTTCTTAGCCATGTTGATGGGCTCCTTTTTGATTTTCCGGAACAAGGGACGGTTGTGCAGGGCTCATTATGTAACCGATTTGCCCTGCAAGCCAAACGATTTCGCTGTGATTTAGCGAAAATTTACCGAGATTTTTACCCGTTTAGGTTGGTCATGACGTGCTTGATCCGGGTGTAATCCTCAAAGCCGTAGCTCGAAAGATCCTTGCCGTATCCAGAGCGCTTGAAGCCACCGTGTGGCATCTCGGCAACGATTGGGATGTGGGTATTGATCCAGACGCATCCAAAATCAAAGGCCTTGGCCATGCGCATCGCGGTGCCGTGATCCTTGGTCCAGACAGATGATGCCAACCCGTACTCGACGCCATTGGAGAGCGCGATCGCTTCGGCTTCATCTTTAAATTTCTGGATCGTAATGACCGGTCCGAAGATTTCAGATTGGATGTGCTCATCCTGCTGGCGCAGATCTGCGATCACTGTTGGAGCGATGAAATAGCCAGCGCGATCTAGGGCTGACCCACCTGCGACAACGCGCGCATGTGATGGCACGCGATCTAGGAAACCTTTAACGCGCTCGAATTGAGCAGCGTTATTTACTGGACCAACGATTACATCTTCATTTGGCATACCAACTGCGATCTCGTTAGTTGCTTGGTGGGCGAGAAGTTTGACCATCTCTTCATAAACACCTTCTTGCACTAAGACGCGAGTTGCTGCGGTGCAATCTTGACCTGAGTTGAAAAATCCTGCGATCGCGATACCTGCTGCAGCTGCTTCTAGATCAGCATCGTTAAAGACAACAACTGGAGCCTTGCCACCGAGTTCAAGGTGAACGCGCTTTAACTGCTTAGCAGCACTTCCCGCAACTTCCATACCTGCGCGCACTGAACCAGTAATTGAAACCATAGCTGGCGTTGCATGCTCAACAACAGCTTTTCCAGTTTCGCGTTCACCACAAATCACATTGATTACGCCATCTGGCAAAAATTCGCCCATGATCTCGGCCATAAATACTGTTGATGCTGGAGTTGTATCACTTGGCTTTAGTACAACTGCGTTACCTGCTGCAATTGCCGGTGCCCACTTCCACACTGCCATCATCATTGGGTAGTTCCAAGGAGTTACTTGCCCGCAAACACCTACTGGTTCGCGACGAATGAATGAGGTCATTCCCTTCATATATTCACCTGCGGATTTACCTTCTAGGTTGCGAGCAGCGCCAGCGAAGAAGCGGATCTGATCAATCATTGGAGGAACTTCTTCAGATGTAGTCAGTCCAATTGGCTTTCCGCAGTTCTCGGACTCAATGGCGATGATCTCATCTGCGCGAGATTCAATCGCATCGGCAATTTTAAGGAGCGCGCGTTGGCGCTCTGAAGGAGTTGAATCACGCCATTCGGTGAAGGCGTTAGCAGCAGCAGACATAGCCTTATCGACATCGGCCGCGTTTGAATTCGGTGCGGTAGCAAATGCTTGTCCTGTTGCTGGGTTAATCAGCGTCGTTGTCTCCCCAGAAGATGAGTCAACTAACTTTCCATTAACAAAGTTCTGCAACTTTTTCATCTTACTTCTGCCCCTTTACCGCGCGAATTAGTTGATCACCGTGATCAACTGGATGTTTGGAATAACCTTCTAACCATTTAGCAATTGTGTAGTGACCGGATTCTGAGTGAACCCCAGACTTTTCCAGATCAGACGCTTGCAGACGCTTAACAATGTCGAGTGAGCCGGCACGTACTGCCGCAAAGACAGCAATTGAGTTTTCCACTGGCGCACTTTCATAACCAAGTTGTGGCGCAGTTGCCCAAAGATTCTCGTCGTAACCTTGGATTATCGATCCTTCAGGTTCTGCAACTAAACGACGTAAGCGTGCATATGACTGCGCTTCTGAATCCGCTACGTGATGAATAATCTGACGAGCAGACCAACCTTCAGGATCTTTGATATCTAATTGATCAGCCGTTACTCCACGCGCCAAATTTAAAAAGTATTGGGTTGATGATTCATAGACAGCGGCCAATTCTTGGATACTCATGCCATTTGTATTCATAACTTGGAGTCTATTTACTCTTTTCGGCTGCTGCCAACTGCCCGCAGGC
>CAZLTK010000081.1:0-4433 GCA_964562535.1 uncultured Candidatus Planktophila sp. | reverse complement strand
GTAATCGACACTGCAAAGGCAGCTCGCCTATGTGCGCAATTGAATTGCACATTCCGTGAATTCCAGGCACAAGCTCCAACTTATCCAGTTCCAACCGTATCTCTTATCGCAATGCCAACATCTGCTGGTACTGGTTCAGAAGTATCTGGCGGGTCAGTAATTTCAGATCCAGATGCAGGCCTTAAGACTGGTATCGCAAATGGAAATCTTCGCGCACAGGTTGCGCTAGTTGATCCAGTGCTTACTTACAGTATGCCGCCAACTATGACCGCCAATACCGGCATTGATGCGCTAGCTCAAGCTATCGCTGGAATCATCGCTAAGTGTTCAACTCCCATTGGTGATGCGATCGGTTATGAAGCAGTACGCATGATGTCTGGTTCGTTGGTTCCGGCATTTAAAGATGGCAACGATAAGGCGGCTCGTTCTGCCATGTCTGCTGGAAGCATGATGGCTGGTTTGACTATGAATATTTCCGATTGCACCGCCGAGCACTCACTTGGCCAAGCTATCGGTGGTTTAAAACACGTTCCGCACGGCTTAACAATTGGTTTAGTACTTGTTGAGACGCTTACTCGCGAAGCAAAGGTAGTTCCTGAAAAAATGGAGCGCGTTGCAGATGCGATGGGCGTTGCCCAGGATGGAACTCGTGATGGATCAAGAGCAGTTGGCGCCGTTCGCAAAATTCTTGCCGACCTACAATTCCCAGTCTTATCAAGTATTGGTGTAACTACCGAGGACCTTGATCTGCTTACTGATAACACGATGGCTGATTACTTCATTACCCAAGCACCACGTCCTTGGACTCGCGACGAAGTATTTGCAGCCTTTACATCAGCGCTAAATCTAGAAACGCGTACCGCTTAACTTACTCAGTAGCGAAGTAGACGTTCTTAGTTTCTGTGTAAGCATCTAGGGCATCAGGTCCAAGAGCTCTGCCGAGCCCTGATTGTTTAAAGCCACCAAATGGCGTCCAGAAACGAACTGAAGAGTGAGAGTTCACTGAAAGGTTTCCACTCTCAATTGCACGGGAAACGCGCATCGCTCTTCCCAAGTCATTTGTCCAGATCGAACCTGATAATCCGTACTCTGACGCATTTGCTAAAGCAATCGCATCGGCTTCATCTTCAAATGTTAGGACCGATACAACTGGTCCAAAGATTTCTTCCTGCCAGGTACGAGAATTAACGCTCTTTGGCATAAGAACTGTTGGTGGCATCCAGTATCCGTCACCGCTTGGGGCAGAACCAGTAAATGCGACGGTGTCATCTTTATCGCCCAAGAAAGATTGCACAGTCTCTAACTGCTTCTTAGAGATAAGTGGACCCATCTGTGACGAGTCGAGATTTGGATCTTCTACGCGGAAAGCTTTAACGCTCTTTTCAAAACCTTCCATAAAGCGATCAAAGGCGCTCTTTTGAACCAAGATACGTGAACGGGCACAACAATCTTGTCCAGAGTTATCGAAAACTGCGCCGGGTGCAGCAGCTGCAGCGCGATCAATATCAGAATCGGCGAAAATTACATTTGCACTCTTTCCGCCTAGTTCTAAGGTAACGCGCTTAACTTGATCTGCGCAGCCAGCCATAATTGATTTACCGACTGCAGTAGAACCAGTAAATGAAATCTTGCGCACAGTTGGGTTAGTTACAAAACGATTTCCAACAACGCTTCCCTTTCCAACGATTACATTGAAAACACCTTCGGGAATTCCAGCTTCTAGCGCCAACTCGGCGAGTCTGATCGCGGTTAGGGGAGTGAGCTCTGCCGGCTTTAAGACAACGGTATTTCCTGCGGCGAGTGCTGCAGAAAATCCCCAGCTGGCAATTGGCATAGGAAAGTTCCAAGGAACGATAATTCCGACAACTCCGATTGGCTCTTTAAAGGTTATATCTACACCGCCGGCCACAGGAATTTGCTTACCAAAAAGTCTTTCCGGAGCACCTGCGTAGTAGTTAAGAACATTTGCAACGTTATCGGCTTCCCAAAGCGCGTTGCCGCGAATATGTCCTGAATTATTGATTTCAATCTGCGCCAACTCTTCACGGTGTGCGGTAACTAGAGATGAAAAGCGGCGTAGTAAATTCGCACGATCGCCGGGGGAGACGTTCTTCCAAGTCAAGAAAGCTTTAGCAGCGCGCGCAATTACCGCATCAGTTTCAGCGATATCTGCTTCATGTAACTGAGTAACTAACTTTTCGGTGGCAGGGTTGATTACATCAAAAGTGGTAGACACGTTTTAGAACCTTTCGAAGTTACGGAATAATTCCCAATCGGTAACTGCTTTGCTGTAAGCAGCTATTTCAACCTTAGCCATATTTGCGTAGTGGCTTTGAACTTCAGCGCCAAAAACCTCTTTAACCCAGGCGCTTTCTTCCCAGAGAGTGAGAGCTTCTGGCATTGTCGCCGGAACGCGCGCCGAATCAGAATCGTAGGCATTTCCCTTGAATGCAGGTTCGAGAACCATCTTCTTCTTAATTCCATCTAAACCAGCAGCGATAATTCCCGATACTGCAAGATATGGATTTACATCTCCGCCAGGAACGCGATTTTCTAAGCGAAGTCCAGCGCCGTGTCCTACGAGGCGGAGTGCGCAAGTGCGGTTATCACGACCCCAGCGGACCGCAGTTGGTGCAAATGAACCTGGGACATAACGCTTATACGAATTGATATTCGGTGCAAAGAGGATTGAAAGCTCGCGAAGGTGCGCGATCTGGCCAGCGATGAACTGCTTACCAACCTCGCTAAGACCATTCTCCTTATCGCTCTCATCAGCCATGACTAGTTCGCCCTTTAGCCCTCTAAATGAGAGATGGATATGCGAAGAGTTTCCTTCTTTCTCATTTGGCTTGGCCATAAATGAGAGCGCGTAACCTTGTTGCGATGCGATTTCTTTTGCACCGTTCTTATAGATCACATGGTTGTCGCAGTTTGAAAGAGCATCTGAGTACTTAAATGCGATCTCGTGTTGACCTAAATTACATTCACCCTTGACGGACTCAACGGTCATTCCCGCAGCAGACATTCCAAGGCGAATCTCACGAAGTAACGGTTCAATTCGAGAACCTCCAAGAATTGAATAATCAACGTTGTACTGATTTACCGGGATCAGATTTTTATAGCCTTTATTCCAGGCTTCCTCATAGGTATCTTTATAGACAACGAATTCAAGTTCAGTGCCACACATTGCAACCATTCCGGCCTTTTCAAGTTCAGCAACTTGCTTACGCAGAATCTGACGTGGTGAAGCAACTACATCGGTGTGATCTAGCCAAGCAACGTCGGCGAGAATTAGCGCAGCGCCTGGTTGCCATGGGATTAAGCGAAGCGTATTTAAATCTGGAACGAGCGCGAAGTCGCTATAGCCGCGTTCCCAAGATGACATTTCATATCCATCTACAGTGTTCATATCGACATCTACAGCTAAGAGATAGTTACAGCCTTCTGTACCGTGCTTTACAACTTCATCGAGGAAGTACTGACCGTGGATACGCTTGCCGGTTAGCCGACCCTGCATATCTGTCATCGCGACGACAACGGTATCGATGGTGCCATCGGCAACCAAGGCCTTTAATTTATCTAAGGTTAGCGAGCTCATATCCGTACTATTCCAGTTACTGCGCAGTCATGCCACCATCTGCAGAAACTATTGAGCCTGTCATAAATGAACTTTCATCCGAGGCTAGAAAGAGAACTACGTTGGCGATCTCGCGGCTAGTTCCGGGGCGACCAATCGGCTGGAAGGAGTCGATTGTTTTATAGACATGGTCCAAACCGCCCAACATCTTGGCGTGCGCATGATTAATTGGCGTATCTACCCATCCTGGACAGATCGCGTTGCAGCGAACACCAGTCTTTGCGTAATCTAAGGCGATTCCGCGAGTGAACATGACGATCGCACCTTTAGAGGCGGAGTAAACGCTTAAGTACGGCTCAGATACCAACCCATTGACGCTCGACATATTTACGATCGATCCACGCGAGTTCTTGAGCATGTGAGGTAAGGCTGCGCGAGTTAGATACATGGCGCCTTTGACGTTCACATTTAGCGTTCGATCGATTGTTTCGTTAGAAACTTCATGGAATACCCCGGGCAGATTTACACCGGCGTTATTTACCAAAATATCGATAGCTCCAAATTTTTCAACTGTGTAATCAATGGCCTTGGCGCAACCAACGCTATCTGAAATATCTAAACCATAACCTTCTGCAATAAATCCCTGTCCAATAATCTGATCGGCCGTTGCTGTGGCAGCAGATAGATCAATGTCGGCACAAATTACCTTCGCACCTTCTTCTGCCAATCTAATTGCGCTGGCTTGCCCGATGCCGGATCCGGCACCTGTAACGAATGCGACACGATCTGCGACTCGAAGTGTTGATGTCATGGGAAAAGAATAGCCCCGTTGCGCCGAAGCACAACGGGGCTATTT
>CAZLTK010000080.1:0-4441 GCA_964562535.1 uncultured Candidatus Planktophila sp. | reverse complement strand
TGGTGTGGTTACTGTAAGCGTTTGAAATCTCAATTAGGTGAACTCGGAGTTACATTTGAAGAGATCAACATTGAGGAAGTACCTGGGACGGCTGAGATCGTTGAGAAAGTAAATGGTGGCAATCGCACGGTTCCGACTCTGGTCTTCTCAGATGGAAGTGCGATGACCAATCCTTCGGCGAAAGAAGTTGTTGCGAAGTTGGCTGCGCTTTAAAGGAAATTTGAGGAGCTGCATGAAGAAGATAATTGGTGCAACTCTGGCGCTGACTTTGTTTGGGTTAGCACCGGCAGCTGCGCATCAACCGGTGGATTTGTTAAATAGCGATACGACGCCGAGCGCCGGGCCTCTTTTGGTAGATGGCACAGTCTCCTTTGCGGTACGCGCATCATTTACTAAGGCTGGACAAAAGAAGGCATTTCGTGCTCAACTTCAAGAGGGCGATCAGTTAGATGTTCAATACCTAATCATTGATAAGAAACCAGAGAATAAACTTAAGAATTCTAAATTGCCGCTACTGGTTATAACTTCCCCGTCGGGTAAGAAGACAACAATGAAATTCACCGAGCGCACCGAGTTTTACGAACCTTGGGGCCGAACAACTTATTTTTATCTCTCACGCATTAGTGAAGTCGCAGAGCCTGGTATCTACAGCTTTGTAGCGACTTCACGCGCTAAAGCAGAGATCACGATTGCGGTGGGGGAGAAAGAGATTCCTGGCGAGGTTCTGCGCGGCTAATAAGCACCGGTAGTCCTTTTACTTTGATGAGCAGGAAAACTGGGGCGTGGCGAGCGGTTCGACGGGCGAGGTAAAGAACGCGGGTGTACCGTTTTCTATGGCTAAAAAAGAGATTGAATCTGAAGATAAAGTCTATGGAGAGAAATCCATCCTTCCACTGAAGTACGTGGACATGATGGAAGATATCTTTCACGCAGTTTTAGCAATCGCCTTGTTGGGGATCGGTATTGGTGCATTCTTCTTTAGCATCAAGCGCTTAATTGAGACCGCGCCCTTCTTTCCAAATGGAATGATCCAAGGCGTAAATGACATCTTGTTTATTGTCATCATTCTAGAAATCTTGCGCACTGTTATCTCGCGCTTTACCGATGGCGTTTACCAGCTCGATAAGTTTTTGATTATTGGTGTCATCGCTGCTGTGCGACATATCTTGACAGTGGGCGCATCGCTTACCTTGCAGACAGGAAAGAGCGATGTGGCATTTGAGCGCGCTATTTTCGAGATGGGGTTAAATGCCCTGATAGTTGTTGCTTTGGTATTTGCGATCTTCTTATCGAAGAACGCACATCGCCGTAAGTAGAACTACTCGAAATCTCCGCCGCGGCCGGTAAGGCGCTTCGGGTTTTTGCGCGGGCGATCAAAACGCGTTGCCAGAGCAATGACCGCTATCGCATTGATGGCAATTAAGACAAGACCGAACTTCATTAGGCGCCTAGAACTGCCCAGACAACGAGAGCGAAGATCGCGATATCAAATGCGATGATGGCAATTGCTGAGAGTGAAACAAGGCCGCGTGAATCTGCGATCTTTTCAGTCATTGCAGAAGGCTTCTCGACTTTACGTAGATCACTGATCAACGCTTCGCCTTCGCGCACTGCTGCGTATTGGCTGATAGTTGCAAGGATTCCGGTAACGGCTGCAACACCAATTGCTAAGTACTTAGCACCATCTGATGCGGTCTCAAATGAACCAATTGCAGCAAGAACCACAATTGCGATTAGAACTAGAGCTGGGGCAACTTGTGCCTGGATGATTTGAATACGTAATTTGTTCCACTGCTTGATTAGCGACTTTTCTTCCATTTTGTTTCCTCTCCGAGAAACGCTGGAACCCGAATCGGGTTGGTATGAGGTTAAGGTCTAAGTAGAGCAGGCGCATCCTGAAAAAACCATGTGGATTTTGGTTCTAGCGCGCATGGCGGATCGGGCTGGTTTACCCTTTCGCTATGAAAATTTATGCGATCGCCGCTGGCGCAGCCGTTGCCTTTGCTCTAGTTGTTTCCCCATCTGCCTCTGCTGCTGTTAAAGAAGGTGCGGCATGTAAGAAGGCGGGACAGACATCGACAGTCTCTGGTCGCAAATTCACGTGTGTGAAAAAGGGAAGTAAATTGGTATGGAATAAAGGTGTTGCGGTAAAGAGCGCACCAACTGCATCGGCAACTGCTGCTAGTACAGCACCTGCCGCACCTGCCGCACCTGCCGCACCTGCGATGAGTGCAGCTCCGATGGCTACAAAATCTGCCGAGCCAAGTAAATCAGCAGCCCCCGCTTCAACGGGTTACACAATGGAGCGGGTGAAAGCTAACGGCACATCTTCTAGTTGTTGGGCTGTAATTAGCGGAAACGTTTATGACTTAACTAAGTGGATTGGTTCTCATCCAGGTGGATCAGGTGCGATTGCATCTTTGTGTGGCACAGATGGAACTTCAGAATTTCTTGCTATGCACCGCGGACAGAATAAGCCAGAAGCGCGCTTAGCGGGTTACTTGTTAGGGCCGCTGGCTAAGTAAAAAGTTTTTAAAAGTCTTTAGGCACGGATGAAGGCGGCAACTTCTGGGTTGCGCTTCATCTCGGCTAGTTCTTCAGAAGTTGGCAGAGTTGGGCGATCGCGTTTTACCTTGACCATACATAAGAAGCCAAGGATTTCGTTTTCGGCGGCGCGAAATTGGTGCCAAGCCCATGACGGAACATAGACCAGATCATGAATTGCTAGCGGCAGAACTTCATCGTCAACTAAACAGGAGCCCTTGCCCTTAATCGGAATAACTAAATGTGTGTGTTCGTGTTTTTCTAGAGTTGTGTGGCCGCCGGCATCAACCTCGAAGTAGCGAACCTCCATGCCATCCTGGTGATCTTCACCGAACAAGATGCGGCGGGTTACATCTTTAAATGTGGCAGCGCCATCTTCATCTTTATATACGAGCTCTTCAACGTTGCGCCAGCGATGAGGTTCATCTTGGCTAACGTGGTATTTACTCTTGCTCATTCGGCGATTATAGCCGCGATAAGGAATTGGTGTTTAATTGGTTTATGAGCGAACACAAGTGGGGCTTCAAAACTAAGGCTCTGCACGCCGGCACGCAGCCAGATCCACAAACTGGTGCGCGCGCACTTCCGATTTATCAATCATCAGCATTTGTCTTTGAAAATACCGAAGATGCTGGAAATTTATTTGCGTTGCAGAAGTACGGCAATATCTATAGCCGAATTGGTAACCCAACAGTTTCGGCTTTTGAAGAAAAGATTGCTGCCCTTGAAGGTGGCATCGGAGCCGTTGCAACATCTAGTGGACAAGCAGCGCAGTTCTTAACTTTCGCAGCTCTTGTCGGCACCGGCGATCACGTAGTTGCATCATCTGCGTTATACGGCGGCACTCTGACTCAGTTAGATGTGACCTTACGTCGCTTTGGTGTCGATACGACTTTCGTAAAGTCGGATAAGGCTGAAGATTTTGCGGCTGCGATAACTGATAAGACTAAGTTTCTTTATGCCGAGATGGTTTCTAACCCAGCATCACAAGTCGGCGATATCGAAGCGCTGGCAAAGGTGGCACACGATGCAGGCCTGCCTTTAGTTATCGACTCAACCGTTGCGACTCCATATTTAGTGCGTCCAATTGAATTCGGTGCGGACATTGTTCTGCACTCAGCAACTAAGTTCTTAGGTGGACATGGCACCACGCTTGGTGGCGTAATCGTTGAATCCGGCAAATTTAATTGGGGTAACGGCAAGTTCCCGATGATGACCGAACCAGTTCCTTCATATGGTGGAGTCTCTTGGTGGGAGAACTTCGGTGAGTTTGGTTTCTTAACCAAGGTTCGCGTCGAACAACTGCGCGATATCGGAGCATCGCTAAGTGCGATGTCAGCATTTTTGTTGGTGCAAGGCGTTGAAACGCTGCCACAGCGCATGCGCGATCACGTGGCCAATGCCAAAGTTGTCTCTGAATGGTTAGAAAGTGATTCGCGTATTGCTTGGGTTAAGTACTCAGGCCTTGCTAGCCACCCACACTTTGCGCGCGCTAAGAAGTACATGCCAGAAGGTCCGGGATCAGTATTTTCATTTGGCGTTAAGGCATCTGGTGATCTAACTGGGCGCCAAACTGGTGAGAAATTTATTAACTCAGTGCAATTAGCGAGCCACTTAGCCAATATCGGTGATGTGCGCACGCTTGTGATTCATCCAGCAAGCACCACGCACCGCCAGTTAACTGATGACCAGTTGATTGAGGCCGGAGTTCCACAAGACTTAGTTCGCATCAGCGTAGGCTTGGAAGATATTGAAGATATCTTGTGGGATCTAGATCAGGCGTTAACTACTGCAACAGGATCGGTGCGCTAATGGCATTTACTGAACCAAACGCGATGGAGCGTTTGAAGTTTTTGCAGGATGCCAAAACCGTTGCAATCGTTGGCGCATCTGATAA
>CAZLTK010000079.1:0-4456 GCA_964562535.1 uncultured Candidatus Planktophila sp. | reverse complement strand
ATCACTATGTTGGAAGCGATGGGAATCTCTGTCGAATTTAGCCACCATGAAGGGGCACCAGGACAGCAGGAAATCGATCTGCGTTATGCCGATGCCTTAAGCACCGCAGATAACATCATGACCTTCCGCCATGTAATTAAAGAAGTGGCGCTGGAACAAGGTTTCTACGCATCCTTTATGCCTAAGCCATTTACCGAGCATCCCGGTAGCGGAATGCATACCCACGTCTCACTCTTTGAAGGTGAGAAGAACGCTTTCTACGATGCATCAGCCGAATTTAACTTATCGAAAGTTGCGCGTTCATTTATCGCTGGCATCTTGAAGCATTCATCTGAAATCACTGCAGTAACAAATCAATGGGTGAACTCATATAAGCGCCTGCAAGGTGGGGGAGAAGCGCCTTCACTGATTTCTTGGGGACATAACGATCGCAGCTCGCTAGTACGCATCCCGATGTACAAGCCAAATAAAGAGAATTCAACTCGTATTGAATTTCGTTCACCTGATTCTGCTTGCAATCCCTATCTGGCATATGCCGTGATGCTTGCTGCTGGCTTGAAGGGAATTGAAGAGAAGTACGAACTTGTAGATAACGCCAACCCCGAGTCACTTCCAGCCAATCTCGATGAAGCGATTGGCGTTATGGAGAAGAGCGCACTGGTCCGTGAGACTTTGGGCGAGCATGTCTTTGAATATGTACTGCGCAATAAGCGTGCCGAATGGCAGGACTATCGCCGTCAGGTCAGCGCTTATGAGTTAGACCGTTATTTACCTGTCCTTTAGCGCCTAATTAGCCCTAAGGGCTGTTACTTTATCGGCATGGCTAAAGCGATAACAGATAACGGTTTACGACGGATCAATTTAGTTGCTGGTGTTCTTCACCTGGCACAGATGGTGGCAGTACTTGCTCTCGCATCTGACTTCACGCTTCCAATCACAGCGCGATACATGTCTGGTCCTCCAGGAAGTACTTACGGCGATCTAATCGTCTTATGGGATGCCCCACTTGCAATAGGCGTTGCAGTGTTTTTGGGATTGTCTGCTCTCGCCCACTTTATTGTCGTTAGCCCTCAATTCTTTCCACGTTACATCGCAGGACTTGCGGCTCACCGAAACTTCTTCCGTTGGGTTGAGTATGCAATTAGCTCATCTGTAATGATCGTTCTAATTGCACAAGTAACTGGAATTTCAGAGATCACCGCTTTGATTTCAATCTTCGGCGTCAACGCTTCGATGATTCTCTTTGGTTGGTTGCAAGAGAAATATGAAGAGCCTGGCAGCGGTGGATGGGTCCCATTTATCTTCGGTTGCATTACCGGCATAGTTCCTTGGCTAGCACTGGTCTTCTATGTCTTTGCTATCGGTGGGGCTGGCGAGAATAAGGCGCCAACCTTCGTCTATTTCATTGTCTTCACAATCTTCGTTCTATTCAACTCCTTCGCACTTGTTCAATTCGTTCAATATAAGAAGATTGGCAAATGGTCGGATTATCTTCGTGGAGAGCGCACCTACATCACGCTTTCACTAGTCGCGAAATCACTCCTTGCATGGCAGATATTCGCCAATACACTTATTCCGTAAAGGTTTATTGAAACTTTTTCTAGAGATTAATTGGAGAAACATGGCACTTCGTTGGGGTTATCTAGGGGCAGGCGGAATCGCTGACATCATCGCTACAGATTTTGGCCATGCCGGGTTAAAGATCCAAGCAGTTGCAACGCGCGATATGGCGCGCACCAACGCCTTCGCCGATAAGTTCAATATCCCAAACCGCCATCCTGATTACGCAGCCCTGGTTGCAGATCCTGAAGTAGATGTAATTTATATTTCTACCGTTCAAACCTTGCACCGCGATCATGCGCTCATAGCGATTGAAGCCGGTAAGCATGTCTTGCTAGAAAAACCTTTCACCATGAATGCTGCAGATGCTCATGAAATCTACGCAGCTGCAAAGCGCAAGAACGTCTTTGTCATGGAAGCGATGTGGACTCGTTTCTTGCCAACTATGACTGCAGTCTTTGCAGCAATAAACGCAGGTGAAATCGGCACACCACATTTTGTCTATGCAGACCACAGCCAGTATCTGCCCATCGAAAAAGCACCGCGTTTATGGAACCGCGAACAAGGTGGAGGTGCACATTACGACCTCGGCATCTATCCAATGCATATGGCGATTCGTACACTCGGTTTCCCAGATTCAGTTAGCGGAAAATCAATCATGACCGATACCGGTGTTGATTCTGCAACTGCTGCCGTCTTGCAATACAACAACGGCAGCCTTGCGCTGATTAACTCTTGTATGACTATGGCTGGCACCCTGACCGCAGCAATTCATGGTGATAAGGGTCGTATCGAAATAGATGGTTGGTTCTTCGAGCAGACAACTTTTAGCATCTATGACAACAACCATAAATTGGTTCGTACTTATGAAGAGAAAATTGCCGGACGCGGCATGCAATATCAAGCAGTTCACGTTGAAGAGTGCATCGCAAAGGGCTTAACCGAAAGCCCAATTCTTAGCCTTGCCGACACTGTAAAAATTATGGAAGTTATGGAGCAGGTTCACGTCTTTTAAGCCGGGCTTGCTCGTATCTGACTAATCGCGTTACTATTTATACATGACACTTCGCAGCCTCCTCCTTCGCTGCCGTGGCGGGGCCAAGTAAGCCGGTCCCCTCGCCGCGGGGTTTGTCGCACCGGTAAAACCCGACAAAACCCAAAAAATTAGGAGTTAAGAAATGTCTCAAGATAAGAATTTTCCTGATCAAAAACCTTCCGCGATGCCGGTGCATCGTTACTCATCGTTTATTCCAGTAGATCTTAAAGATCGCACCTGGCCAACCAAGCAGATGACTAAGGCGCCACAGTGGTGCTCGGTCGACCTTCGCGATGGCAATCAAGCGCTGATCGATCCGATGGATACGCCGCGTAAATTGGCGATGTTTAAACTATTGGTGAAGATGGGCTACAAAGAGATTGAAGTTGGTTTCCCATCTGCATCACAAACTGATTTTGATTTCGTTCGCAAAATTATCGATGAAGATTTGATCCCGGATGATGTTGTCATCCAAGTCTTGACTCAGGCTCGCGAACCGCTGATCCGCCGCACTTATGAAGCGATTAAAGGTTCCAAGCAAGCGATCGTCCACCTTTACAACTCAACATCTACTTTGCAACGTCGCGTGGTCTTTGGCCTAGATAAAGAAGGCATTAAGAAGATCGCAACTGATGGTGCGCAACTCTGCCTTGACCTGGTTTCAACTGTGCCGGGCACCAAGGTTTCCTTCGAGTATTCACCGGAGTCATATACGGGAACTGAACTCGAATTCGCGGTTGAGGTTTGCAACGCAGTAAATGCGATCTGGAAGCCAACACCGCAATGGAAGACGATCATGAACTTGCCAGCAACTGTTGAAATGGCAACGCCAAATGTTTACGCCGATTCGATCGAGTGGATGTGTCGCAACCTGGTAAATCGCGAGAGCGTAATTGTTTCACTTCACCCGCATAACGATCGTGGTACAGGCGTTGCTGCTGCTGAACTTGGTTATTTAGCTGGGGCAGATCGCATTGAAGGAACGCTATTTGGAAACGGAGAGCGCACCGGAAATGTTTGCCTGGTAACCCTTGGCTTGAATTTAGTTTCGCATGGCATTGATCCGATGATCGATTTTTCAGATATTGATGAGGTTCGCCGCACCGTGGAATATGCCAACCAACTTCGCGTTCCAGAACGCCATCCTTACGGTGGAGATCTTGTTTTCACCGCGTTTTCTGGCTCGCATCAAGACGCCATTAAGAAAGGCTTTGAGCATCTAGAAAAAGATGCAATGGCTGCAGGTGTTGATAAAGATAAATTCACTTGGGCGATTCCGTATCTACCGATTGATCCAAAAGATATTGGTCGCTCATACGAAGCCGTTATCCGCGTTAACTCACAATCAGGCAAGGGTGGAGTGTCTTATCTGATGAAGCATGAGCATCATCTTGATCTGCCACGTCGCCATCAAATTGAATTCAGTCGCGTTGTGCAGACTAAGACAGATACCGAAGGCGGCGAGATAACTGCAGATGCTTTGTGGCATATCTTCGAAGATGAGTACCTGCCAACTGAATCCGCTCCTTGGGGACGCTTCAGATTAAAAGGACTTTCGCAGACTTCAGTATTAAATGAAGATGTTCACTTAACTGTGACAATTCTCGATCGCGGTGAAGTTAAAGAACTTTCTGGCCAAGGAAACGGTCCAATTGCGGCCTTCTGCAATATCTTGCAGGATTACGGCGTAGATGTTCGAGTTCTTGATTACTACGAGCATGCACTCTCTGCCGGTGGCGATGCATCAGCTGCTGCCTATCTTGAGTGCTCAATCGGAAGTGAAGTTTTCTGGGGCGTTGGAATCGACCCAAACACCACAACTGCTTCACTTAAAGCGGTCGTGTCTGCAATAAATCGCGC
>CAZLTK010000078.1:0-4575 GCA_964562535.1 uncultured Candidatus Planktophila sp. | reverse complement strand
GAAATTAGGGCAGCGTCATCCAAGGTACGTAGGTAATCTGCAAAGGAGCGCGTTTCCATAACTTGCCTACATTACTGGCAAGTGACCGCTTCGCGCGAACTGTAAGAGTTATCTAGATTTTCTGCGCGGAGTCAAGCGAGTTCCGAGCCAGGCAGCGCGTGAGACGATCGGCCCTAGCCAGCGATTGATAGAACGCATTCTGCGGAAATCGTGGATTGTCCAATTTTCCTTAAGTGCACGAATTCTTAACTTTGCATCAGGATTAATTGCAGATGGATGGCCAACAGTTTGAAGTAAAGGAAGATCATTGTGGCTATCGGAATATCCAAAGCAATCGGCTAGAACAAATCCACGTTCCTTAGCAATCTCTTTAATCGCCGCTGCCTTCTCTTTACCGTGCAATAGCGGACCGTTCATGGCGCCGGTGTAGTGGCCATCAACGATCGCCGCCTTGCTGCCAAGTGCGCCAGTAAAACCAAGTCTTTCTGCGATAAGCGTTGCCATATCTTCCGGAGCTGCCGTAACCAACCAAACTTCTACGCCATCATTTAGATGTGCTTGCGCGATTTCAATGGTGCCTTCCCAAAGTGAGGGCGAGACATATTCGTCATAAATTTCTTGCGCAACACTTCTAATCTCAGAGACGTTATGGCCACCGATAAAATCTTGTGCCGCCTTTTGAAAGCGGCTAATTTCTTCACTCTTTTCAGTCCCCGTTAATCTAAATCTCAGATTTGCTAATACAAATCTCGAAATATCTGATTTAGTGAAGAAGCCGCGTTGGTACATGCCGCGGCCCAGGAAGTAAATTGTTGAGCCACGTACCAAGGTATTATCGACGTCAAAGAACGCTGCGCGTCTGACGGTGAGTGACATGTCACTACCCTAGCGATTTTCAGCGCTATTTCTCGTTTAAGCCTTAGCCTTCAGACGCTTTATGCTTAGCGCTATGAGTACAACGGTTCACGTCGCGCGACATGGAGAAGTAGAGAATCCTGAGAAAATTCTCTATGGACGACAACCAGGTTGGAGACTTTCAGCTCGCGGACAGCAAATGGCTGAAACTCTAGGTGAATGGTCTAAATCGATAAACCTCGGAGCACTCCATGTCTCACCATTACAACGTGCGCAAGAAACCGCAGCACCAATTGCTCGTGCGCATGGTATTGAGATAACAACTGATGAACGTTTAATCGAAGCGGCAAATGTCTTTGAAGGAAAGAGTTTTGAACTCGGAAGTGGAGTACTAAAACACCCATCTTCGTGGCGCCATTTATATAACCCATGGAAACCATCTTGGGGAGAACCTTACGAAGAGCAGATCAACCGCATGCTTGCGGCAATCTTTGCCGCACGTAAAGCTGCCAACGGAAAAGATGCAATTGTTGTTTCTCATCAACTGCCAATTTGGATTTTAAGAAGTGCGATCGAAGGTCGTTCACTTCTTCATGATCCAAGAAAGCGGATCTGCACACTCGCTTCAGTGACTAGCGTTCAATTTGATGACGAAGGCGTTATTTCAGGACTTTCTTATTCTGAACCAGCCGGACATTTACTGCCCGAGAAGAAATAAGTAATGCGCAAAAGACTTTCTAGCCTCGCGCCAATTCTGCTTATCGCCCTTATCTTAACTGCGTGTGGTGGCGGAAGTTCGATAGCGGAAGAAAGTTTTATTGAGGGCAGTGGAGCAGTCACCAATATAAATTTGGAAGATCGCAAAGCAGCACCGGCGTTATCGGGTATGACTCTAACGGGCAAGACTTTTATCTTTAACCCTGGCCAAGTTGCGGTAGTAAATGTTTGGGCTTCTTGGTGTTCGCCATGTCGCGCAGAGATCCCAACGCTCATTGAACTTTCTAAGCAATATCCCAACGTGCAATTTATGGGGATATTGACTCGAGATAACCCAGTAAATGCGGAAGCTTTGGCGCGCAGATTAAACATCCCTTATCCAACATTTATCGATGATGCGCTCTTGTTGGGCTTTAAATCTACGCTTCCTGCAAATGCCATTCCTTCCACTGTTCTGATCGATAAGAACGGAAATGTCGCTGCACGAATCTCTGGTGAAGTAACGCTGACATCGCTAAGCAAGATAATTAGAAAGCTAGAAGCAGAATGAGCGGCTTCGTTGTAGATCAATTAATGGGTGGCTATTTGCTGGCAGCGCTGCCGTTCGCCATCTTCGCTGGCATCATCTCTTTTCTTTCCCCTTGCGTACTGCCATTAGTTCCGGGCTATCTCGCATACGCTGCAGGTTTTTCAAGATCTCGCGGTCGAGTCTTCTTAGGTTCAATTTTCTTTGTTGCAGGCTTTAGTGCGCTCTTTATCTCTTACGGCGCGCTCTTCGGTGGAATCGGTTCTGAAGTATTTGCACGAGAAGAATTGATAACTCGAATTCTCGGTGGCTTAACAATTCTCCTTGGTCTGCTATTTATGGGTATTTTTCCGATGGCTCCAACTTTTCATCCCCGTATCTCAACCACTGGCGGGTTGATTGGCGCACCGCTTCTGGGATTTCTCTTTGGTATCGGCTGGACGCCATGCATTGGACCGGCGCTAGCAACGGTACAAACTCTGGCATTTCAAGAATCAAGTGCGGCACGTGGAGCAATTTTATCGCTGGGTTATTGCATCGGCTTAGGTGCCCCATTTATCGCAACCGGACTCTTTCTAGATAAATCTGAGAAGTTACGTAAGTTCTTAGTTAGACGTGGTGATTTAATTTCCAAGATCGGTGGAGTAATTTTAATTCTAATCGGAATCGCACAATTGCTTGGTCTCTGGTCTGATTTGATGGCCTCACTTCGCTCAGTAATTTCAGATTTTGCACCGGTGATCTAATGAGTAGCCAAGTAGAAGTTCCCGAGCTCGGTGCAGGTGGCTTAGCGCGCTTTGCCTGGCGCCAGTTAACAAGTATGCGCACTGCGCTAATTCTCTTAATGCTGTTGGGAGTTGCTGCGATTCCAGGCTCACTAGTGCCACAACGAAGCCAAAATCCAATGGCGGTGCGGCAATACTTTATTGATGATCCGCAGTTAGCTCGCTGGATTGATCGCTTCTCAGGATTTGAGGTTTATTCATCACCTTGGTTTAGCGCTATTTATATTCTGCTCTTCATCTCTCTAATTGGTTGTGTTTTGCCAAGATCGGTTGAGCATTTCAAAGCGATGCGCGCTGTGCCTCCTGCAACTCCAAAGAATCTCTCTCGCATGGAGTTCTTCGCTTCTTTCGATGGAGATAGAACTAATTTCGATAAGGGCGCTGCTTGGTTAAAGCGCAAACGTTTTCGAATTCGTTATGAAGATGGAGCAATATCTGCAGAGAAGGGTTACTTGCGCGAAACTGGAAATCTCTTATTCCACCTCTCACTTATTTTAATTTTAGTTGGCGTCAGCGTGGGATCGCTCTTTGGAATGCGCGGCGAAGCGATCGTAAATAAAGGAGAGCGGTTTATTAGCGTTCCTACTTCCTACGACACCTTGTCATTTGGAAAGTTAGTAAATGAAGATGTAATCGACCCATTTATTATTGAAGTTGAAGATTTCCAAGCAGATTACGATCCAGTAACCGCAGCCCCAAGGGATTACACCGCAACTGTTCGGGTAACAAATCCAGGTGAAGAAAGTTCTGAAGAGAAGATCTTGAAGGTTAATAGTCCGCTTACATTTGGAAATACGCGCGTTTATCTACAGGCCAATGGTTACTCACCAATTGTTACCGTTAGAGATACTGCTGGCTTTGTTGTTTTTCAAGGTCCAGTTCCATTCTTGCCGCAAGATGGATTTCTAAAATCAATTGGTTCGATCAAAGTTCCTGATGCACGCCCCCAACTTGGATTTGTTGCAAGCTTCTTACCAACATATTCGCGTTCGGCTGTCGATGGTGGAATCTCACTCTTTCCTGAAGCGCTAGATCCCAGACTTCTATTTTCTATTTGGGAAGGTGACCTCGGTTTAGATTCAGGAATTCCTCAGTCTGTCTATCGCATTGATACATCAGAGATGTCGCGGATCGCACTTGATTCGCTCAAGCCTGGTGAAACCTTCAATTTCAGCGCTGGCTCAATCACCTTTGAAACTTTTGTACCGTGGATAAACCTGCAGATAGTTAACGATCCCGGAAAGGAATATGCGCTCTATGGCGCTATTGCAGCAATTCTTGGCCTGCTCGCATCGCTCTTCGGAAGACGCCGCCGTATCTGGATAAGGATCACATCATCTGGAGTTGTGGAAGTAGCAGGGCTAGCCAAGAATGGTGCACCTGGACTTGAAGAAGAGATCACTTCATTAACCGCGCATATGAGAGATGAGAAGTAATGCAAACAACTTGGGCATATATTTCTAATTACTCTATTTATTCAGCGATGGCAGTTTTTGCGCTCTCTTTCTTAGCTCACGCCTTCGAGACTGCTTGGGCAGTTCGCTCACCAGAGCTTGCTGATAGCGCAACAGGAAATACTTTAACTAGAACATTTGATTACACGCGAACCGAACGTGCAGCGCGAATTGCAACTGCGATGATGGTTTTAGGGTTTCTCTTTCTCTTCGCTGGCGTTATCGCGCGTGGAATTTC
>CAZLTK010000077.1:0-4625 GCA_964562535.1 uncultured Candidatus Planktophila sp. | reverse complement strand
AGTCATCATTGATCTTCTTAAATGCCTTAACGAACTCATCATCGGCTTCTCCAGGTGATGGAGCATGTGATGCTGAGATAGTTCCGGCTAGAAGTGCTGCTGAAACTGCAGGTGCAATTCCGCGAGCACCAAGAATTGTCTGGAATGTAGTTGCATCTGCACCTACTGAGATGACAATCCACTGTGCTGGCTTGTAGCCAATCTTGTTTGCGGATGAAACTGCTGCAGCAAATGCTGAAGCAACTGCGCCAACGACAACAACATCTACGTTGTTATCCTTGAGTTGTTGCATTTGAGCATCAAGGCCTGAACCCTGAGTACCAGCAATAAATGTTGCCGCAGTCTTCTTTGGTGTGAATGTCACACCAGCAGTAGCAAGACCTTCAACGGTGTTACGTCCGAAGTCATCTGTTTGGTAGACGATACCGACAGTGTTCTTAGCGAAGTTTTCCTTGATGTGCTTTCCAAGGATCTTGGCTTCAACGACGTATGTTCCGAGGGCACCGAAAGTTGTTGGGTACTTCTTTGGATCGGTGTAGAAACCGCTGTATCCGCTGTTTACGAATAGATCTGGAATTCCACGACGGTTTATATCTTTGATAACAGAGATATGTGTCTGGGTTCCGACGCTTCCGACCATTGCAAAGACTTTATCTTTGTTGATCAGTGCAGATGCGGTAGAGACTGTTAGTCCCGCCTTGTATGTGTCGTCTTTAACGACCAAAGTTATTTTGCGCCCGTAAACGCCACCCTTGGAATTTACATAATCAAAATAGGCGCGCATCGCGTCATCTACTTTGTTATAGCCAGGGCTGGCTGGACCTGTTTGAGGTAGTTGCATTCCAAGAACAATTTCAGTGGCTGAAACACCAGGAGTGCTTGCTCCTTGCGCTGGAACTGCTGAGAGCGCTAGCGCGCCAGCAAGTACAACAGCGGCAGCTGAAATTAAACTGCGCGGTGATCTAGACAGAGATGCACGATTTCTCACTACATTCACTCTTTCTCTATTCAATGAATGCAATGGAGAAAACGAGGTATCTCCATTGCTGCCAACCCTGAACTGGGTTTAACGGCTTCACTTTAACCGAATGTGAACGTAAAGTGAATGCGAGGCGACGAAACGCCGAAGGCGGAGGGGTGATCTCACGCCCGTGGGCGCCGCTTTATAACAATTATTTATGCTTGTGTTTATGCAGGTGGGTACCCGCGACCCCGGCAGGATTTATAACCACGGTCAATATCAGTAGGAGGCTAGATACCAGCGCGGGCATGAAGTTAGAGACTTGCTCGCTTAATTCGAATTGGTGAAGAACCGCATCAATCCAGTCAGGTAGGAATACAACGATTACCGTTCCGATAAAGGCTCCGAATATGCTGCGAATGCCACCAAGAACCGCAGCTGTGAGAAGTAATAGAGAAAGTGAAACTGGGTAAACGCTGGGACCGACCAAACCGCGTAACCCATAAAGGGCGCCAGATAAACCGGCGAAGGTTGCCGATACAACGAAGACTAATATTTTTTGGCGGGAGAAGTTAACACCACTGAGCGCTGCTGCAGTTTCGTTATCTCTTATCGCGCGCCACATACGACCAGTACGTGAGAGCAAAATATTGGAGGCCAAGAACAACGCGATCGCCGCAAATGGAAGTGCTACATAGAGCTGCCATTGTTCGTAACTTGGTTCGCCAAATAAATTTGTAAACCAAACAGGTGGATAACCAACATCTACTGGAAGACCTTCATCACCTTTAAGCACCGACATAAATCGGTTTGCCAGAGTTGGGATCGCAAGAGCGATAACAAGAGTTGTACCTGCAAGATATGGCCCGGTTAATCGCGCTGCTGCAATTCCTAAGAGCAGACCGGCAAGTGCTGATCCGACTATCGCCAAAGGAATTGCTACCCATAGGGAGTAGCTCTGATTGATCATCAATAGCGCCATGCAGTATCCGCCCACCGCCATTAACGCGCCTTGACCAAGTGAGAGTTGGCCAGAGATTCCGGTTAACAAAGTTACGGAAAGGACTCCGATAAAGAGGATGAGAACTAAAGCCAACTGGGCTTGGTTGTAGGCATCGAAAGTAGATGCCGCGAAGAGAATTGCTGCGACAAAGATGATTGTCCGGCGCAGACTCTTGCGAGCGATCGAGTGGTTCTTGTCTTTAGACACGGCGCGCATCCTTTGCTCCCAAGATTCCACGTGGGCGAATAATCAAGACCAGGATCAATACCGCCAAGATCGCCAAGAAAACATCTTCCGGTGTGTCATAGAAGCTAATAAATGAGATAACCATTCCGACAAGGAAGCCGCCAATTACAGCACCAGCCGGGCTATCAAGTCCGCCGACAACTGCTGCGGTAAAGCCGATGATCAGAACTAAATCCAAAGTATTCGGTGAAAGGTTTGAAGTTGGCGTAATCAAAAGGCCAGCAAGTGAAGATGCCGCACCAGAAAAAGCCCAGCTTAGTGAGCGAGTGAAGTTGGTTCTAATTCCGCTGAGTCGGGCAACCTCTGAATTCAAAGCTGTCGCGCGCATTGCAAGTCCTACGCCGGTTTTCTTAAAGAAGAGCGTAGTTAAAGCCAAGGTAGATAGGACAACGCTAATGACAAATACATCGAATGAGGTAAATGGCATCACATTGCCAGCAACGGTGAAACCTTCTTGAGCATATGGCGCTGGAAAGCCACGTTCTTCGGCGGCCCAGATAATTCCTGCTAAAGCTTGTAGGACTCCCAAAATACCAAGGGATGCGATTACCGGAATCGCTGCGCGCATAGATTCGCTGCTCAAAAGTTCGGTCTTCTTTTTATTGGATAGTGGGCGCATTACCAAGATATCTAACAAGGCTCCCATTACAGCGCCTACTAAAATTGCAACAACAAATGCCAACCAGTAAGAATTTCCATTGGTAATCATGGTCGATGCGATGTAAGTGCTAAACATCGCTTGGCCCATTTGAGCGTAGTTAAGGATTCCAGCCCCGCGCCAAACGATTACCAAGCCAAGTGCAACAAGAGCGTAAATTGCACCGCGAGATGTGCCAGAGAAGAGGGCTGCTAGAAAGGTATCCATTAGTACCCCAAATATGCGGCGCGCAAATTAGCATCCGCCCTTAACTCAGCTGCTGGTCGATCGGCAACGACTTTGCCAAGCGCCAAAAGAACTCCGTGATCGGCTACGCCAAGTGCGGTATTGGCATTTTGTTCAACTAATAAAACTGTTAGCCCAGTTGTGCGACAGAGAATATTTATGGAATCGATAATCTGTTCAACAACTAGCGGTGCCAGACCAAGAGATGGTTCATCTAGTAGCAATAATTTTGGGCGAGATACTAACGCGCGGCTAATGGCCAACATCTGACGTTCGCCACCTGAGAGAGTTCCGGCCAGTTGTTTACGACGCTCTTTCAAACGAGGAAATAATTCGAACATCTCATCCTGTGCGGCCTGTACATCTGCTTTGAATTTCCGGCGGCGAAATAGCGATCCCATTGAGATATTTTCTTCAACACTTAACTCTGAGATAACGGCGTGACCTTCTGGAACGTGGGCGATGCCACCTCGCACAATATCTTCAGCGCGCATGCCGATTAAAGATTTGCCGCTCCAAGTAATCGCACCCGATGCCGGATGTTCTAGGCCAGAGATCGTGCGTAACAAGGTGCTCTTGCCTGCGCCGTTGGCGCCAATAACTGTGGTTATCTTCGACTCTTGCGCCGTAAATGAAACACCGTCGAGTGCGATTACCGAACCAAAACTGGTCACTAAATCTTTAACTTCAAGCATTGTGGACTCCTAATTGATCGGTGCCACTTTTATTTGAAGTTCCAAGATATGCCGCAAGAACTGCTGGGTCGCGCTTAACGGTATCGAAGGATCCGCTGGCGATAACTTTGCCAAAATTCAATACGTAGACTTGATCTGATATCGCACCAATAAAATCAACGTGGTGCTCAACGATGATGATTGCGCAGCGTTGCTTTAACTGCCTTAGCAAGTCGGCGAACTTATCAATATCATCTTGGCCAAGTCCGGCAGCTGGTTCATCAAGTAGCAAGATCTTTGGTTCAGAAACCAGAGCTCGTGCAATCGATACGCGCTTTGTCTCGGGATACGTTAACTCCGATGGAGTTTTATCCGCTAAATCCAGCGCTCCTGCCCAGGCCAGCGCATCTTCGGCTTTAGCGCGGAGTTTGCGCTCTGATTTTGCAGATAGTCCGAAGAGATCTTTTAGGAAATTGCTCTCGCGCTTCTTATCTGCGCCCATCATGACATTTTCAATAACGCTTAACCCGCTAAATAAACCAACACCTTGCAAGGTGCGGCTTATCTCAAAATTTGCTAGCTCGTAACTTTTTGGCCAATCAACTTTCTTGCCATGGATTGAGATCTCACCAGAAGTTGGTGCAACCAAGCCTGAGATGCAATTAAACAAAGTGGTCTTACCTGCGCCATTTGGGCCAATTAGCCCAACGATCGAATTAGGCGCAACGTCGATGAAAACATCATCGAGGGCAATGAGTCCACCAAAGTTGACTCGTAAATTTGCAATCGCTAAAACGTGCATGGTTCGTAAATTCTAGGCACACGCGGGCCAATTCGGGTAACAATCTCGTAATTAAT
>CAZLTK010000076.1:0-4696 GCA_964562535.1 uncultured Candidatus Planktophila sp. | reverse complement strand
GCTCCGCGCTCGCCAGTGCGTACACGAACAACAGTTTCAACTGGGGTAACCCAGATCTTTCCATCGCCGATTGATCCGGTGTTGGCCGTGTTTGCAATGATGTCTACAAGGTTTGCGGCATCAGCATCTTCTGCAAGAAGTTCGATGCGCACCTTTGGGATGAAATCAACTGTGTATTCAGCGCCGCGATAAATTTCGGTGTGGCCCTTTTGACGGCCAAAGCCGCGGGTTTCAGAGACGGTCATGCCGTGAACACCGGCTGCTTGTAGCGCAACTTTGATGTCGTCGACCTTTGCTGGCTTAACGATTGCAGTTATTAACTTCATTTTTATCTCGCTTCTCTTGTTTGAACTCTAGTACCGGTTTGAATTTCCGGTTATGTCATATGCCGATTCGGCGTGATAAGTCGTATCGAGGCCATTTAGCTCGTCGTCGCGGAATGCTCGGAAGCCGATGGTCTTTGAAATCACGGTTGCAATTAACCATGTCGCACAGAAAGAGAAGGTCGCAACAGCAACAATCGCGATTACCTGAGATTGCAGCAAGTCTGTGCCGCCCTTGAAGAAGAGGCCATCTTTACCTGCAGCATTAGCAGTCACTGTTGCTGCCAAACCGATGAAGAGCATTCCGATAAGTCCGCCAACGCCGTGAACGCCAACGACATCTAGTGAATCGTCGTAACCCAGCTTGTATTTGCGAGTTACCGCCCACGCCGATGCAACTCCCGCAATGAGGCCAAGAATTAACGCGCCCATTGGGTTTAAGAAACCACAAGCAGGTGTGATTGCAACTGCGCCTGCGATAGCGCCAGATGCAACTCCCAAAGTTGTCGCTTTGCCATTGCGCTTCTTCTCAAAGGCAATCCAGGTCATAGCCGCTGCTGCAGTTGAGATTTGAGTATTGATCATCGCTGTTGCTGCAAGCGATCCGGCTGAAAGTGCTGAACCAGAGTTAAATCCAAACCATCCGAACCAGAGCATTCCTGCACCGAGAAGAACTAACGGCATGTTGTGTGGACGCATTGGATCACGTCTAAAACCATCGCGCTTTCCAAGAACTATTGCCAGAGCAAGCGCTGCCGCACCAGAGTTAATCTCAACAACCGTGCCGCCCGCGAAATCTAGTGCACCAAGTTTGTCGATAATCCATCCACCATTTCCGCCTTGGGTTGCAAATGCCCAGTGTGCAATTGGAATGTAAACCAGTGTGATCCAAACTGCGACAAAGATGACCCATGAACCATATTTGGCACGGTCTGCGATCGCACCAGAAAGCAGTGCCACGGTGATGATTGCGAAAGTTAATTGGAACATCGCAAAGGCAAGAACAGGAATCTGATGTCCTTCAGCGCCCGTTACTTGATTTAAAGTATTTGCTAAACCAAGGTGATCAAAGTTTCCGATCAGACCACCGTTTGATTTACCGAATGCAAGTGAGTAACCGTAGAGCACCCAAATAATTGTGGTAACACCTATTGCGGCAAATGACATCATCATCATATTTAGCGCACTCTTGGCACGAACCATGCCGCCATAGAAAACTGCCAAACCGGGTGTCATAAATAGAACTAAGGCAGCGCTTGCTAGAACCCAAGCGGTATCGCCGGTATTTACTTCGATCACTTTGCTCTCCGAAATCTGCACCGCCGGGCAGTGGCCGCGCAATGGAGCAATGCTAAAGGGGAGTGTTAGTGAGTTTGGCTATATCGCTTATATGACGCGTGGATTTCTTCCTCAGCCGCATCATGTCCAACCCATTCGCCGCCTTGCACAGACTTTCCGGGTTCGAGGGTTTTGTAGACTTCAAAGAAGTGTTTGATTTCAGAGAGTTCATAAGCTGGGACATCGCTTAGATCTTGTAGGTAGGACTTGCGAACATCACCGGCTGCAACGCAGAGCAACTTGTCATCTCCACCTGCTTCGTCAGTCATATTTAACATTCCGATTACGCGGCAAGAGACAACGCAGCCTGGGAAAGTTGGCTCATCTAGCATCACCAAAGCATCAAGCGGGTCGCCATCTTGCGACAAAGTGTTCTTTACATAGCCATAGTCATACGGGTAACGAGTTGAAGTAAAGAGCATGCGATCTAAGCGGATTTCACCAGTTACGTGATCGACTTCGTATTTGTTGCGAGATCCCGCGGGGATTTCGATGATTACATCAAAGATCATAATTACTGCTCTCGTTTGGTTAATGAAAAAACTTGGGGTGAGCGACGGGGCTCGAACCCGCGACATCTCGGACCACAACCGAGTGCTCTACCAGCTGAGCTACGCCCACCATGTGCTGATTGAATGCCAATAGTACCCGTTATCTACTCTTGCCCGTTCTCTGGAGCGCTCGGGATAAATAAGGTTGAGCGGTAATACGCCAATTCAGCGATCGAATCTTGGATATCGCCCAGCGCGCGATGGTTGCCAGTCTTGGCCGGGGCTGCGAAATAGGTCTTGGGATACCAGCGACGTGCCAACTCTTTAATCGATGAAACATCGACGGTGCGGTAGTGAAGGTATTCATTAAGGCGGGGCATATCGCGGGCGATGAAGTTGCGATCAACGCTTACTGAATTTCCAGCCAAAGGTGATTTACCAGCGACAGTGCCTGCAGATTCTAGATATTTAATGATTGCATCCTCGGCTTGACTTGCTGTTACGCCATTTGGAATTTCAGTGATCAACCCAGAGGTTGTGTGCATTTGGGTTACGTACTCGTTCATACCCGCCAACTTTTCAGGGGATGTTGCGATTACAAGATCAACACCATCTCCAATTACATTGAGATCAGAATCGGTCACCAAGACCGCTATCTCAACTAGGGCATCGGATGCCAAGTCGAGTCCGGTCATCTCGCAATCGATCCAGATCAAGTGGGGCAGAGGTGTAGTCATGTGCGCCTGGCTGGAATCGAACCAGCGACAACTCGCTTAGAAGGCGAGTGCTCTATCCGACTGAGCTACAGGCGCCTGCAGGGTCGATAGTTAATTGTACCGAAAGCAACCACTAAGGTTTTCTCTATGGCTGAGTTCATTTACACGATGAAAAAGGCGCGCAAAGCGCATGGTGAAAAGGTGATTCTCGACGATGTCACCTTGATGTTCTATCCCGGAGCAAAGATTGGCGTGGTCGGCCCTAACGGCGCCGGTAAGTCAACGGTCTTGCAGATCATGGCTGGCTTGCAGCAACCATCAAATGGTGAGGCATACCTAACTCCTGGTTACACCGTCGGCATCTTGATGCAGGAGCCAATTTTAAACGAAGAGAAAAATGTTATTGATAACGTCAAAGAGGGCGTTGCTGAAACCGTTGCAATGCTTGATCGCTTTAATGCAATCAGCGATGAGATGTCACAGCCTGATGCTGATTACGACAAGCTACTTGCCGAAATGGGCGACCTTCAAGAAAAGCTAGATCACCGAAATGCTTGGGAGCTAGATTCACAACTCGAGCAAGCGATGGATGCCCTGCGCTGCCCACCACCTGATGCTGATGTGAAGGTTCTATCTGGTGGAGAAAAGCGCCGCGTTGCGCTTTGTAAGTTGTTGTTAGAGGCGCCAGATCTTTTGCTTCTCGATGAGCCAACAAACCACCTTGATGCCGAATCTGTTTTATGGCTCGAACAACATTTAAATAAATATCCTGGTGCAGTCGTTGCGATTACGCACGATCGTTACTTCCTCGACAACGTTGCACAGTGGATCCTAGAACTCGATCGAGGTCGTGCTTATCCATATGAAGGTAACTACTCAACTTATCTCGAGACCAAGGCAACGCGTCTGAAAATCGAAGGACAGAAAGATGCCAAGCGCGCTAAGCGTTTAACTGAAGAACTTGAGTGGGTTCGTCAGAATGCGAAAGGGCGCCAAGTTAAATCAAAGGCGCGTCTTGCACGTTATGAAGAAATGGCGGCAGAGGCCGACAAGATGCGTAAGTTGGACTTTGATGAAATTCAAATTCCACCTGGGCCACGCCTTGGAAATGTTGTTGTTGAGGTAGAAAACTTAGTTAAAGGGTTCGGCGATCGCATCCTGATCGATAACCTCTCATTTACCTTGCCGCGCAACGGAATCGTTGGAGTTATCGGACCTAACGGTGCCGGAAAGACAACGCTCTTTAAAACAATTCTCGGTCTCGAAAAAGCAGATTCAGGAACTGTAAAAATTGGCGAGACTGTAAAGATCGCCTACGTAGATCAGTCACGCGGTGGCATTGACGGTTCCAAATCACTCTGGGAAGTTGTCTCTGATGGTTTGGACTTTATTAAAGTCGGCCAAGTTGAAATGCCATCTCGCGCATATGTATCTGCATTCGGTTTTAAAGGCCCTGATCAGCAGAAGAAGGCTGGCGTGCTTTCAGGTGGAGAACGCAACCGCCTGAACTTGGCGTTAACGCTAAAGCTCGGTGGAAACCTATTGCTTCTCGATGAGCCAACAAACGATCTCGATGTAGAAACTCTTGGATCACTTGAAAATGCGCTTCTTGAATTTCCTGGTTGTGCAGTTGTTATCTCGCACGATCGTTGGTTCCTTGACCGTGTAGCAACACATATCTTGGCCTACGAAGGCGATTCCAATTGGTTCTGGTTTGAAGGAAACTTCGAATCTTATGAAGAGAACAAGATCTCTCGCCTTGGTGCAGATGCTGCACGTCCGCATCGTGCGACCTACCGAAAGTTAACCCGCTAATGAAATACACAAA
>CAZLTK010000075.1:0-4799 GCA_964562535.1 uncultured Candidatus Planktophila sp. | reverse complement strand
TAATTAACTTAAGTAATTAAATTAGGTTAATAATTAGCGAGAGCGCTTGCTCAGACGTTCAAGATCAGTAATTAGAACTGAGCGACCATCGAGCTTTAACCAGCCGCGGCCAGCAAAATCGGCGAGAGCTTTATTTACTGTTTCGCGTGATGCGCCAACGAGTTGAGCAAGTTCTTCTTGAGTTAGATCGTGGTTAACGAGCAAACCTTCAGCAGTTGTCTTTCCAAAGCGATCACCGAGATCGATAAGGGCTTTAGCAACGCGACCTGGAACATCAGAGAAAACAAGATCGCCTACGGCTTCATTGGTGCGACGTAGGCGCTGTGCCAAACGAGCAAGCAATTGCAGTGAAACTTCTGGGTTCTGCTTGAGCCAAGGAATAACTTTTTCATGGCTAAGTGAATGTAACTTGGCATCGGTAACTGCAGTTGCAGTTGAAGTACGTGGGCCGGGATCAAAAAGTGAAAGTTCGCCGAACATTTCGCCGGGTCCGAGGATTGAGAGCAAGTTTTCGCGTCCATCACCACTAGAGGTTCCGAGCTTTAGCTTGCCTTCGATAATTACATAAAGGTGTTCGCCGTCATCGCCTTCTTTAAAGAGGATGGAACCCTTGGCGATCTTTACCGTGTCCATCGAGGCGCGCAGGGATGCTGCGGCAGCGTCATCAAGGGCGGTAAAGAGCGGGGCTCTGCGTACGACTTCATCTTCTTGAGGCACGTGGGTAGTTTACTCGCATGGCCCCCGATAGTGAAACTCGCAAAAGTGCAAGGGCTATTTATCGAATATTGACCAAAACTTATCCCAATGTGCGCTGCGAACTAGATTTCTCCAACCCATTAGAACTCACGATTGCAACAGTTTTATCCGCGCAGTGCACTGACAAGCGGGTCAATGCAGTTACACCAGCTCTCTTCAAAAAATACAAGAACGTGCGGGCTTACGCCAAAGCTTCGCTAAACGATATTGAAGATTTGATTTATACAACTGGTTTCTTTCGCGCCAAGGCTCGTCATATCCAGGGCCTTGCTATAAAGATCATCGAAGATTTTGACGGTGATGTTCCACAAACTTTGGAGGAGTTAATCACCCTGCCCGGAGTAGGTCGTAAAACTGCCAATGTTGTTCTAGGTCATGCCTTCGATATTCCCGGAATTACAGTCGACACCCATTTCGGTCGCCTTTCCCGAAGATTTGAGTGGAGCGAATCAAAAGATCCCGTTAAAGTTGAATTCGAAGTGGGAGAGTTAATCCCTCAAGCAGAATGGACCAATTTGTCGCAACGCATGATCTGGCACGGACGACGCATCTGCCATTCACGGAAACCAGCGTGTGGCGCATGTCCTGTTGCAAAAATTTGTCCTTCATTCGGAATTGGCGAAATGGATAAAGTGAAAGCGAAAGCGCTAGTCAAAAGCGATGAGGATTTCCGATGAAGCACGCCATATTTGCTGTCACCGCACTAATTCTTTCAGGTTGTTCATCGCCAGAACCCGTTGCGATAAAAGGTGAAGTAATCTCCTGTGTGTCAATTACTTTTGATAAATCAATTACCAAAGGCGCAACTATCGAATGTCTAGATGGCACGGCCGGTGCAAGCATGGAATCTCTCCGCGGTCCGATGATCATTAACATTTGGGGCTCTTGGTGTTCAACTTGTCTGGCCGAAACACCTGAATTTGTTAGCTTTTATAAGAAAGCTAAAGGCAAAGTCCAGTTAGTTGGCGTCGCTGTCGAGGAATCTTCCCCTGATAATTCCCGGAAATTCATCGAAGAAAACGGTATGACCTGGCCTAACTTCTACGATCGCGAGAATAAAACCCGTAGTTACTTTGGAATGGGCGTGCCAGTTACCTGGTTTATCGATGCCCAAGGCGATGTCAAGTTTAAGAAAATCGGCGAAGTAAAATCTGAGCAAGAGTTAATAGATTTAACTGAGAAACATCTAGGAGTGAAGATTTAATGGTTGCTGACCTAGTAATTATCGTGGCGCTGGTATTTTCAACAGTTATTGGCTACCGCAATGGCTTGATCCGCACCCTCTTTAAATTTGTCGGATTTGTTGCAGGAGGAGTTCTTGGAATCTACCTTTCTCTTAAGTTCTCACACGATTGGTCGCTGGATATAAAGCGAATTGGCTTTGTTATCGCATCAATTGTGGGCGGTGGTTATTTGTGTTCATTTATCGCAGGAGCGCTTGCCAAAGGTTTGCGCTCCTCAATCTTTCGTGGCCCAATAGCTTTCTTAGATTCAGTTGCTGGCGCACTTCTTGAAATCGCGCGCACGGTAATCGCGCTTTACTTGATCGCAACGGTTCTGCTCTGGTCACCATGGCAGGCAGCGCAAAATCAGATCACCGATAGCCAGATTCTTCCTAAGGTTCAGCCCTACATTCCAGGGCTAATCACCCAAGCAAACGACTGGGTTAAGGAAGAGTTTCTTAATCTTCGTCTTTAGAAGAATTTAAACCTTCTGAAATCAACTTCATAACATTTGGATCAGCCAGGGTTGTGGCATCACCGACTGTGCGATTCTCGGCTACATCCTTAAGTAAACGACGCATGATTTTGCCGCTTCGAGTCTTTGGCAATTCTGCAACAACCATAATCTGACGCGGACGAGCAATAGCGCCAATTTCCTTAGTTACATGTGCGCGAAGTTCTTTAACCAACTCTTCACCACCTGCATTAGGAATACCACCGCGCAAGATAACGAAGGCAACAATTCCTTGTCCGGTCATCTCATCTGCTGCCCCAACGACTGCAGCTTCAGCAACTGCTTCATGTGAAACAAGTGCAGATTCAACTTCAGTTGTTGAAATACGGTGTCCAGAAACGTTCATGACATCGTCGACGCGACCCATCAGCCAGATCGCACCGTCGTCATCTAACTTTGCGCCATCTCCTGCAAAGTAAATACCTTTAAAACGTGACCAATAAGTTTCTTTGTAGCGCTCATCTTCGCCCCAAACGCCGCGTAACATCGATGGCCAAGGCTTATCCAAGATCAAGAAACCACCATGTCCATTTGGAACAGGGTTTGCGTTGTCATCTACAACAACAGCGCTAATGCCAGGGATCGCTTTCATCGCAGAGCCTGGTTTAGTTGATGTAACTCCTGGCAATGGCGAAATCATGATTGCACCAGTTTCGGTCTGCCACCAAGTGTCTACGATCGGGCAATTATTTGCGCCGATAATTTCGCGGTACCACATCCATGCTTCTGGGTTAATTGGTTCACCAACTGAACCAAGTAAACGAAGCGAAGATAAATTGTGCGCCTTAGGGAATTCATCTCCCCATTTCATCCAGGTGCGGATCAGAGTTGGCGCAGTGTACAAAATTGTTACGCCGTACTTTTCAACGATCTCAAACATACGGCCTTTATGTGGTGTATCGGGCGTTCCCTCGTACATAACTTGAGTGGCACCATTAATCAGCGGACCGTAAACAACATAGGAGTGGCCGGTAATCCAGCCAACGTCTGCGGTACACCAATAAATATCTGACTCGGGCTTGATATCAAAGACCACGCGATGTGTGTAAGCCGCCTGCGTTAAATAACCGCCTGTTGTATGGAAAATTCCCTTTGGTTTAGCAGTTGTGCCAGAGGTATAGAGAATAAAGAGCGGGTGCTCGCTATCGAAGAATTCAGGGTTATGAACGCTACTTTGGCTATCAACGAGTTCATGCCACCAGATATCGCGATCTGAGTTCCACGAAGTTTCTTGTCCAGTGCGCTTTACAACCAAGACTTTATCAACGTTATGTTTTCCCTTTAACGCGTCATCGACTGCAGGTTTGAGCGCAAATGCTGCGCCTTTTCGGAATCCACCATCTGCTGTGATTACCAATTTGGCATCTGCATCTTGGATACGCGATAAAAGTGCATCGGCAGAAAATCCTCCAAAGACAACTGAATGCACGGCACCGATTCGCGCACAAGCCAACATCGCTACCGCTGCTTCAGGAATCATCGGCATATAGATCGCAACACGATCGCCAGCTTTGATTCCGATTTGCGTCAAAGCATTTGCAGCCTTACTAACATCGGCCAACATCTGCGCGTAAGTAATTGTTCTAGTATCGCCAGGTTCGCCTTCGAACTGAAATGCAATGCGGTCTCCACGACCTGCGGCAACATGGCGATCGAGTGCATTTACCGAGGCATTTAACTTTCCGCCGATAAACCATTTTGCATAAGGAGAGTTCCACTCGAGAACGGTCTCCCAACTTTTATCCCAAGTGAGTTCTCGCGCCTGTTTTTCCCAAAATGCGAGGCGATCTTTTTCAGCATGTGCATATAAATCAGGTTTGGCATTGGCTTGGGCAGCAAAGGCAGCGCTCGGTGGAAAGTAGCGATTCTCTTGGGAGAGGTTTTCTATTGAATCGCCAGTTGATGGGTTGCTCATAACTCAGCAGATTACCCGTGAATATCAACAGGCGGAAGGCTTTAGCGATGTGGCAAAGAAGATAAGAGGGATGATCCCCAGTCTCGAGAACAAAATAAGAACTATTTAAGAAAAGGAGAAAGATGCTTACAACGTTTCTGGCGCTCTTACTAAAAATCATCAATAGCCCCGCTCTGCTCGCTGGCCTAATCGCCTTCCTGCAGAAATCGCTGCACCCGTAGAAAGACCCAATCCGGCTGGAGAATCGCCAATTCCTACGCGTGTAGGGAATGGCGATTTTTCATCCGCCCGCAGAGGTGGTTGGATTAGGCGTAAGCCTGAATTCGGCCCAATGAAGCGCTCGGTCAGGGATTACGCCCCGAGATAATTTGGAGTCATCATGGCCATTGCA
>CAZLTK010000074.1:0-4813 GCA_964562535.1 uncultured Candidatus Planktophila sp. | reverse complement strand
GCCTCCTTCAAAATGTAGGCGCCCTTTGCAACAAGTGCGACATCGCCGTGTGTTGTGCGATCAACTACAGGCAAATTCTGGCGAGACAGGAGTAAGCCTGCAGGTTTGCGGCGTTGCAGAATCACCTTCCATGCCTCGCGAACTTCGTTGGCATCGCCTGGACGCACCACATCAAAGTTAGGAATCGCACGTAGCGCTGCCAAATGTTCAACCGGTTGATGCGTTGGACCATCTTCGCCCAGACCAATTGAGTCATGGCTCCAGATAAAGATAGATGCGATATCCATAATCGCCGCCAAACGAACTGCTGGTCGCATGTAATCACTAAAGACGGCAAAAGTTCCACCGAAACAACGCGATAAACCATGTAATGCAACGCCGTTTAGAATCGATCCCATGGCATGTTCACGAATGCCAAAGTGGATCATGCGTCCATAAGGGTTTGCATTTGCCATTGCACTGGATGCGGGGAGGAAAGAACCCGCGCTATTGATAACGGTGTTATTGCTTCCTGCCAGATCTGCAGAGCCACCCCAAAATTCTGGAAGCACCTTTGCAATAGCGGCAATCACATCACCGGATGCTTTACGAGTTGCGACATCTTTTCCTGGTGCAAAAACTGGCAAATCTTTATCCCAGCCAGCAGGAAGATCTTTAGATACCAAACGTTCCAGCAGCGTTGCGCGATCAGGGTTAGCCGCTTTCCAGGTTGCAAAATTCTTATCCCAATCAGCGCGCAGCGCAGCGCCGCGTTCTTTAACTTTGCGAACATGTGCGATCACATCTTCTGGTGCAGCAAAACTTTCTTCAGGATTAAGGCCGAGAAGTACTTTTGTCGCGGCGATTTCTTCTGCACCTAACGCTGAACCATGTGACTCGGCAGTGTTTCTTGCCTTAGGTGCGGGCCAAGCAATGACCGAGTTCATGCGGATTAAAGTTGGTTTTTGTGTCTCAGTCTCTGCCTCAATCATCGCTGCATCCAACGCAGCAAGATCAACATCTCCATCGGATTTCGTAGCAACTTCAATAACTTTCCAACCATAAGCTCGGTAACGCGCTGACACATCTTCGGTAAATGCAACGTGAGTATCGCCTTCAATCGAGATGCGATTATCGTCATAGATGATCTTTAAATTGCCGAGCTCTTGTGTGCCGGCAAGTGAAGATGCTTCACCGCTCACACCTTCTTGTAAATCTCCATCTGAACAGATAACCCAAATGTTGTGATCGAAGATTGACTTTCCGACAGGCGCATCAGGATCTAGTAAACCGCGCTCATAACGCGCAGCCATGGCCATTCCCACAGCGGTTGCAACGCCCGCTCCTAACGGTCCAGTCGTCATTTCAACGCCTGCGGTGTGACCGTATTCAGGGTGGCCAGGAGTGAGTGAGTTCCAAGTTCTAAAAGATTTCAGATCATCTAACTCAACGCCGTAGCCGCTGAAATAAAGTTGAATGTAAAGAGTGAGTGAAGAGTGGCCGCATGAGAGTACAAAACGATCGCGCCCCAGCCAATTAGGGTCTGCAGGATCATGGGTTAAATGGTTTTGAAATAAGTTGTATGCAACTGGAGCAAGTGACATCGCGGTACCAGGATGTCCATGGCCAGCCTTTTGAACCGAATCCATAGCGAGTGCGCGGGCGATGACCACAGCGCGATCATCGAGCTCTGTCCAGTTCTTCATAGCCATCCTTTATTTGTATATTTCATCTACTGATTGAACTATTGAATTATCAAAGTCTTAGTGACGGTGATGCGGATTCGCCACGCTGCGATCCAAACAAGGGTTGCTCCAAGAAGATGAGCAGCCACAAGTATTTCAGGTATCCCAGTGAAGTATTGGATATATCCAATCACGCCTTGGGCAAGGGCGATCCCTGTGAAAACTGCGATTCTCCGAACCAGCGCTTTATCGCTTCGAACCAGAATGAAGAAAGCCGCGGTTAAACCAAGGAGAGCAATTACGGCATCAGCATGTAGCCATGCGACAACGCGAATATCGAATCCAAAGCGCTGTGCCTTCTCATCTCCTGCATGTGGACCAGATCCGGTCACGATTGTTCCCAGAATAATCACCACGAAAGTCAATCCGATATGCAAGAGAGAGATTCGCTTTGTTAACTTATCTAGATCTGTGCGCGGGCGGGCTGAATGCTCTCGTCTCGAATAAAGCGAGGCCGCGCCAGCGATCAGAATTATCGATAGCAAGAGATGGCCAGCAACTGGCAGTGGATGCAAATCTGTGAGAACTGTTATTCCACCTAGTACGCCTTGGCCAAGAATTCCAAGAATTTGGCCGATAGCCAGCGAGCGCAGATCACGACGACGTCTATAGAGAACATGAATCAGTACCGCCAAAGAAACAGCAACGAGTGCAAAAGTTAATAACCGATTTCCAAACTCGATCCATGCATGTAGCTGACCCTCTGCTTGATGAGGAACGGGAGTGTATGAACCAGGTGTGCACTCTGGCCAAGTTGGACAACCCAGACCCGAACCAGTGATTCGAACTGCGCCACCAGTAAGGACCAAACCGGCCTGCAAGGTGAGCAACGCCCCGTAGAGAAATCTGCGCAGCTTCATGGCCTAAGCCTATGACCGCACGAGGAAAGTGGGGCTCAAAGTCGCTGCTCACAACTGGCGAGATGGCATGAATTAAGACACAATACTGTTGTGAAAATCAAGGAACGCCCGAGCGCCGTACTGGGAGATGATCCGCGTACCCGCGATGCCGTCGCCCGCTCAATCCTTGAAAATGGACCGTCTACCGCCGTCGCCTTAGGTGAGCGTTTAGGTCTTACCCCAGCTGGCATTCGCCGCCACCTCGACCTACTTGTCGCAGATGGAATCCTCGAAGCGCGCGATCCACGAGTTGCACCATCGCGCGGTCGTGGCCGACCTTCCAAAGTTTTTGTGATGACCGATAACGGACGCGAGAAATTCGAACATTCTTACGACGATTTAGCGGTAGCTGCCTTGAAATTTATGTCTGCGCAATCGGGGGAGCATCTCGTTAGCGCCTTTGCGCAATCACGTGCTGAGGATATGGTTCGTAAAGCTGCCGGAACTATGGCAAAGAGCGAAGATAAAGTTACGGCGCTCGCAGAGTTCTTAACTGAACAAGGTTATGCCGCAAGCGTTGGTCCACGTGGCACAGGTGAAGAACTTTGTCAGCACCACTGCCCAATCGCACACGTCGCTGCAGAATTTCCCCAGCTATGCGAGGCCGAGACAGAGGCGCTTTCAAATCTGCTCGGAACTCACGTACAACGTTTAGCCACCATCGCCCATGGTGACGGTGTTTGCACTACTTACATTCCTCAACTGAACAATCAGGTTAACAAGCAAGTTCCAAAAATAAACACTCAAGCAACAGCCGGAAAGGCGCAAAAATGACAACAGCACATCCAGAGCTCGAAGGTCTTGGAAACTACGAATACGGTTGGTCAGATGGCAATGATGCTGGCGCAAACTCGAAACGTGGCATTAACGAAGATGTTGTTCGCGATATCTCTTCCAAGAAGGACGAACCACAGTGGATGTTAGACCTGCGCCTTAAGGGCTTGTCGCTCTTCGAAAAGAAGCCGATGCCATCATGGGGATCAGACCTTTCCGGAATCTTCTTCGACACCATTAAATACTTCGTTCGCTCAACTGAGAAGCAGGCTGCTACTTGGGATGATCTACCTGAAGAAATTAAGAACACTTACGATCGCTTGGGTATCCCAGAAGCGGAAAAGCAACGCCTGGTATCTGGAGTTGCCGCGCAGTACGAATCTGAAGTTGTTTACCACTCAATCCGCGAAGATCTAGAAGCGCAAGGCGTAATCTTCCTTGATACCGATAGTGGGCTAAAGCAGCACCCAGAACTCTTTAAAGAGTATTTCGGGTCAGTAATTCCAGTTGGCGATAACAAGTTTGCTGCGCTCAACACATCTGTCTGGTCTGGTGGTTCATTCATCTATGTACCAAAGGGCGTTCATGTAGATATTCCATTGCAAGCATATTTCCGTATTAACACCGAAAATATGGGGCAGTTCGAGCGCACCCTGATTATTGCCGATGAAGATTCATATATTCACTATGTAGAAGGTTGCACAGCGCCAATCTACAAATCAGATTCACTTCACTCAGCGGTCGTAGAAATCATCGTAAAGAAGGGGGCACGCGTTCGTTACACCACGATTCAGAACTGGTCTAACAACGTTTACAACCTTGTAACCAAGCGCGCTACTTGTGCTGAAGGTGCAACCATGGAATGGGTCGATGGAAATATCGGTTCTAAGGTAACCATGAAGTACCCAGCGGTTATGTTGATGGGTCCACATGCCAAGGGTGAAACACTCTCACTCGCATTTGCCGGCGCCGGACAACATCAAGATTCTGGTGCAAAGATGGTGCACGCAGCTCCTTACACATCATCTTCAGTTATCTCTAAATCAGTTGCACGTGGCGGCGGTCGCACTTCTTACCGTGGTCTCGTACAGGTGCAGGAAGGCGCACACCACTCAAAGAGCACCGTAAAGTGCGATGCGCTCTTGGTTGACACAATTTCACGTTCTGACACATACCCATATGTTGATATCCGTGAAGACGATGTTTCAATGGGCCACGAAGCAACGGTTTCAAAGATCAGTGATGATCAACTCTTCTACCTAATGTCACGCGGTCTTACTGAAGATGAGGCAATGGCGATGATCGTTCGTGGATTTATCGAACCAATCGCCCGCGAACTTCCTATGGAGTATGCACTTGAGTTAAACCGTCTCATCGAACTTCAGATGGAAGGTGCTGTCGGTTAATGTCAACGCT
>CAZLTK010000073.1:0-4816 GCA_964562535.1 uncultured Candidatus Planktophila sp. | reverse complement strand
CTGCCGTAGTAAGCATCGTAATAACCCGATGAAAGTGCATATGTACCAAGGATGATGCGGCGCTTAACCTCGCGGCCAAATCCTGCTTCACGGGTTGCGTTCATGACTGTTTCGGCAGATGCGCCATCGACGTCACCTGTGCGTAGTCCATAACGCATAGCATCAAAGCGTGCTAGGTTGGAAGAACATTCAGATGGTGCGATTAAGTAGTAAGCAGCAAGGGCATATTCAAAACTTGGGCAATCAACTTCTACAATTTCAGCGCCAAGAGATGCAAGTAGCTCAAGTGATTCGTTAAAGCGGGCAAGGACGCCGTTCTGATAACCATCTCCTTGCAACTGCTTTATTACACCAATCTTCTTTCCTTTTACATCTGCGCTACGTGCTGCCGCAACAACGTTTGGAACTGCCGCGTTGATGCTCGTTGCATCCTTCGGATCATGTCCAGCCATTACTTCATGCAACAACGCAGTATCTAAAACGGTGCGACCGAACGGTCCTGCTTGATCAAGACTCGAGGAGTAAGCGATTAGTCCGTAGCGAGAAACTGCTCCGTAAGTTGGACGAACGCCAACGATTCCAGTTAGCGCTGCAGGTTGGCGAATCGAACCGCCGGTATCAGAACCAACTGCGATCGGTGCTTCAAATGCGCTAACCGCTGCAGCTGATCCACCACTTGAACCACCTGGAGTGCGAGTTAAATCCCATGGATTAAAAGTTGGGCCATAGCCTGAGTTTTCAGTAGAAGAACCCATGGCGAATTCATCCATATTTGTTTTACCAAGAATTACAACGCCAGCCTGCTTTAACTTTGAAACGACAGTTGAGTCATACGGCGGTTTCCAACCCTGCAAGATCTTTGATCCCGCTGTAGTGGGTACGCCTTCTTGGGCTAAGACATCTTTAAGTGCAAGTGGAACACCGGCAAGCGGGTGCAACTTCTTTCCAGCAGCGCGTTCGGCGTCAACTTTGGCCGCCTGAGCAAGTGCGTTTTCGCCATCGACATGCAGAAATGCTTTTACCTTTGAATCAACCTCGTTGATGCGATCTAAATGGCTTTGGGTAAGCGCGACCGAAGTCGTCTCCCCCGAAGTAAGGGAAGCTGACATTTGTGCTGCAGTCTTTTTAATCATTCTGCTTCACCAAGAATTTGTGGAACGCGAAAACGTTGATCTTCTTGTGCAGGGGCCCCAGATAACGCTTGCTCTGGAGTAAGGCTTGGTTGCACTTGATCTTCACGGAAAATGTTTTCAATTGGCTGCGGATGTGATGTTGCCTTGACGCCTTCTAAATCCAGCTCTTGAACTCGGGCTACTGCGTCGAGGATGCTGCCAAATTGTGATGCCAGATTTACGAGTTCATCCTCGGTCATCTCAATGCGGGCAAGCGATGCCAACTTTGCGACATCATCACGGGAAAGGCTGCTCATAGTGTGTGAAGTTTAATGAGAAAGCGGGTTACGAGCGAATTTGCCCATCACCAGTGACGATCCAAGTGGTTGTGGTCATCGCTTCTAAGCCCATTGGGCCGCGGGCATGAAGTTTCTGATTTGAGATGCCGATTTCAGCGCCAAATCCCATTTGTTCGCCATCAGTAAAGCGCGTTGAAGTATTGACCATCACGGCTGCACAGTCAGCGAGTGCGATGAAACGGTCTGCATTCTCTTTTTTCTCGGTGACGATGGCTTCGGTGTGATTGGTACCGTACTTTGCAATGTGATCTGCTGCCGCATCAACTGAATCAACAACGCCAACGTTCATTTCTAGAATTCCGTATTCAGTGCACCAATTTTGATCGGTGGCAGGAGTTGAAGCAATTCCAAACTTTTCAGCCACCTTTTGTGCAGTTGCATCAGCGTGCAAGATCACACCAGCATCAGATAGCGCCTTAAGTGCCATCGGCAAAAATGTTGGAGCAATGGCTCGGTGAACCAAAAGAGTTTCGGCGGCGTTGCAAACACTTGGGCGATGGGTCTTGGAGTTAATCAGAATCGGTAGCGCTTTTTCGATATCTGCAAACTCGTCAACGTAGACATGGCAAACGCCAGCGCCGGTTTCGATTGTTGGAACTGTTGATTCGTCGACAACCATGCGGATCAGCGCAGCGCTGCCTCGTGGGATAACGAGATCAACTTTGCCGCGCGCGTTTAGCAGCGCCTTAACAGTTGCACGATCATCAGATGGAACCAACTGAATTACCTCTGGTGAAATTTTGGTTGTTGCTAGCGCATCTCGGATAACTGTTACGAGAACCTGGTTGCTCGCCGCTGCTGTAGAAGAGCCACGCAACAACGCTGCATTGCCGGACATTAGCAAGATAACTGCTGCATCTACTGTGACATTTGGGCGCGCTTCATAGACCATACCGATAACGCCAAATGGAACTGAAATCTGCTTAAGGTCTAAACCATTTGGCAGAGTTGATTGGCGCAACACTTGTCCAAGTGGATCTGGAAGATCTGCAACTAAACGCGCGCCATTAGCCATTCCAGCAACGCGAGATTCGGTAAGAAGTAAACGGTCCTGCATCTGGGGATGCATATCTTCTGCTTTTGCTCGCGCAATATCTTCGGCATTGGCCTTTAGAATCTCGGCGCTACGAGTTTCGATAGCGGCAGCAATTGCATATAAGGCAGCCTTGCGTTCGGCACCTGTTGCAGTAGATAGCGTGCGTGCTGCAGCACGCGCCTTTAGCGCTAAATCCGAAACTATCTCGACTGCATCCATTGTGAAAGTTTATCGGTTTCTATTTATCCGAGGAGTACTAAATCATCGCGGTGAACTAGCTCGCGCTCATATTCTGCGCCCAAAGTTGCTGCTAGCTCTTTAGTGGAGCGACCCAGCATCTGTGGGATTTCATGCGAATCAAATGCCACAAGTCCTCGTGCAATAACTTTCTTATCTGCGCTCATTAGTTCGACGGTATCCCCGGCGATGAATTCGCCTTCAACGGCAGTAACGCCGGCAGGTAGAAGTGAAACTCCTCTTTCGAGAATCGCTGTTACTGCTCCAGCATCAAGAATTAAACGTCCGCGTGGAGTTGAGGCATGTGCCAACCAAAGTAAACGCGATGTAGAACGTGTTCCGTGAGATGCAAAGTACGTCCCGACTTCAGCGCCGGCTAGTGCAGTTGCTGCATTAGTTAGCGACGTGAGCAACATTGGAGTTCCCGCACCTGTAGAGATGCGCGCAGCTTCAATTTTAGTAACCATTCCCCCGCTACCAACGCCGGCAGAACCTGCGCCACCAATATCAAAGTTCTCAATATCTGCGATGTGATCGACAAATGAGATTGCTTTTGCCCCCGCTTGTGAAGGTGGGGCGTCATAGAGCGCATCAACATCTGAAACCAGCACAAGCAAATCGGCGCCAATTAGTAATGACACAAGCGCGGCTAAGCGATCGTTATCGCCGAAGCGGATCTCTTGCGTTCCAACTGAATCGTTCTCGTTGATGATTGGTACAACGCCCAGTGAGATCAATTTATTTAAAGTCTGTTGTGCGTTCTGGTAGTGCGAACGACGAACCACATCTTCAGTTGTTAAAAGCACCTGAGATGAGACCAGGTTATGGCGTGAAAAGTTCTCGTTGTACTTTGCAATCAGCAAGCCTTGGCCAACTGATGCTGCCGCTTGTTGCGTAGCTAAATCCTTTGGGCGGGTTGTAAGGCCAAGTGGAGCAAGGCCGGCCGCGATTGCACCCGAAGAAACCAGAACAACTTCAGCACCACGTGAACGTAGTTGGGCAACTGCATCAACGATCTGTGAAACCGCTTGGCTATCGAGGGCAGAACCTGCAGAACCAGTTAGCGATGATGATCCAATTTTAATGACGACGCGTTTCGCACTTGTAACTGCGCTGCGGCTCATTTACTTATCCTCTGCTGGTGTTGGATCCGTTAAGCGTGGAGTATGTGGGTCCTCCACGTTGTACTCCCATTGTTGCGCAATTTCATCATCACTTAGTTGATCGACAACACGTTCTTCTACAACCCATGAGCCTTCTAGGCGTGAGTCTTCGCCGCGGCGATGTAGGTGACCAGCTAATTGTTCGGCGCCAGCTTCAATAGTTGGCTCCCATTCGAAGACAACTTCATTATCGCCAGATCCGATACGTACTTCACTTCCGGCAACCGCTCCCTGCTTGAACAACTCTTTTTCAACTCCGAGTTGTGCCAAGCGATCTGCCAAGTAACCGATTGCTTCAGCGTTCTTAAAGTTTGTCTGGCGAACCCAACGAACAACTTTCTGTCCGCGCACGCTAAATGAACCATCGGCATTGGCGCGAACAGTGAATCCTGAATCATCAACTGCAGTTGGGCGCAAAATGATCCGAGTGCGTTCTTCCGTTGCAGCTTCGGCACGAGCCTTTTGAACAAGACGAGCCATCGCATAGAGAAGTTCAGTTAAACCGGCACGGCTTGCCGCAGAGACCGGGTAAACCTCATAACCCTTATCGCGCAAAGTTTGCGCCACCATATCGGCCATAGCTTGGCCGTCAGGTAGATCAATTTTGTTAAGAGCAATAATGCGTACGCGATCTTCGAGGCCGCCGTACTGTGCAAGTTCAGATTCAATGATTTCAAGATCTGTAATTGGGTTGCGATCTGTCTCCAGAGTTCCGCAATCGAGTACATGAACTAGTGCCACACAGCGTTCGACGTGGCGCAAGAACTCAAGACCCAAACCTTTACCTTGTGACGCACCTGGAATTAACCCTGGAACATCGGCAACGGTAAAGCGGGTATCTCCTGCCTGAACTACGCCTAAATTTGGAACCAAAGTTGTAAATGGATAGTCAGCGATCTTTGGGCGCGC
>CAZLTK010000072.1:0-4862 GCA_964562535.1 uncultured Candidatus Planktophila sp. | reverse complement strand
CGAGTCTTTACCTGAGAGTGTGAAACGTTATTTCCAAAGCTGGGCCCTTTGCCACAGATATCGCATGTTGATGCCACAGCGTTACTCCTTTTAGATCTTTAACTTAATGAACAGGGCGTAAGGGTAGCAAGAAGGCCAACTTCACGCTAATTCCGAGAAATCCACGCGAGAATGGCTCCTATGGCGATCGCAGATGGCAGGCTCAAAACCAAGTTGGTTGATGTCGTGGGAGATCGCACCGCCAAAGTCTTAGATACCGTTTTTGGATATAGCACCGTCTCTGATTTATTACATCACTATCCTCGTCGCTACTTAGTACGTGGAGAGTTAAGCGATATTGCCGAACTAAATGAGGGCGATGAAGTAACGGTATTGGCAGAGATTTATTCTTCAAGTAGCCGCAAATTGCAAGGTCGAAAGGGCAGCATTCTCGAAGTAATCGTCACCGATGGCAGCGCAAAGATGTCGCTAACTTTTTTTAATCAAGCTTGGCGTGAGAAAGAGTTGCGCGTTGGTAGACAGGGTTTGTTTGCTGGAAAGGTTGGAGTATTCAACGGCAAACGCCAGTTGGCACACCCAGATTACGAAATGGTTCCGGATGGCAGTGATGTTGATTCTGCTGTTGCAGATTTTGCGGGAAAATTTCTGCCGGTATATCCAGCTAGCTCAAAACTTCCTTCCTGGAAGATTGCGCAGTGCATCAAGCTAGCGATTGATTCGTTAGACGAAGTTCCAGATTTCATCCCGCCACATATTCTTGAAAGATTCAACTATCCATCCGCTCAACAGGCGCTGGCTCAGATACATAACCCAGTTGATCTAGATAGCGCAGAACTTTCGAAGGCGCGCTTAACTTTTGATGAGGCGTTTTTACTGCAATTGCTTCTTCTCGAGCGTAGAGCCGAAATACGAGCGCTCAAGACTGTCGCACGACCAGTTAAGTCCGGTGGAATTTTGGAAGCCTTCGATAAATCACTTCCGTGGAAGTTTACGCCTGGCCAACTAGAAGTTTCACGTGAGATTGAAAGTGATCTAGCAGCAGATATTCCGATGCATCGTTTGCTGCAAGGCGAGGTTGGTTCAGGTAAAACTGTTGTCGCACTTCGAGCCATGTTGGCGGTAGTAGATAGCGGGGGACAAGCAGCGCTGCTTGCGCCAACAGAAGTTTTGGCAGCCCAGCATCTGCGAACTATTGAAAAATTGCTCGGACCGTTAGCCCAAGGAGGAATGCTGGGCGGCGTTGAAAACGCAACGCAAATAACTTTATTAACCGGTTCTCAGAACTCGGCAGCGCGCAAAGAGGCGCTTGCTCTTGCCGCATCTGGCCAAGCAGGAATTGTTATTGGTACTCATGCGCTGCTTAGCGAGAGCGTTGTATTTAACGACCTTGGCTTGATTGTCGTCGATGAACAACACCGCTTTGGTGTTGAGCAGCGAGATGCGCTGAAAGCTAAGGCAGTTAATCCGCCGCACTTATTGGTTATGACTGCAACTCCAATACCAAGAACAGTTGCCATGACGGTATTCGGTGATTTAGATGTTTCAACTCTGCGCGAACTTCCGCTGGGTCGCCAGCCAATTACAACGCATGTTGTACCAACTATGGAGAAACCAACTTTCCTAGATCGCGCCTGGGAGCGAATTCGCGAAGAAGTTTCACAAGGGCATCAGGCCTACATAGTTGCACCGCGCATCGCCGCTGGAAGTTCTGAAGATGCCGATTTAGATTTTCTATACGGAGAGCAATCGCCTGATATCGCCTCCGTTGAAGAGTTAGCACCGACGTTACATGGGGGAGCGCTTAAAGGCTTACGGATTGCGCCTTTGCATGGACGATTAACCACCGATTTAAAGGATGCGACGATGCAGGCCTTTTCTGCAGGCGAGATAGACGTACTTGTTTCAACGACAGTTATTGAAGTCGGAGTGGATGTTCCAAATGCAACAGTTATGGTGATTATGGATGCAGATCGCTTCGGCGTATCTCAGCTCCATCAGTTACGTGGCCGCGTGGGCCGCGGCACTTCACCTGGTTTATGTCTGCTCGTATCTGGCGCACCAATTGAAACCCCGGCACGTGAGCGATTAGAAGCGGTCGCAAAAACTCAAGATGGCTTCGAACTTTCTCGAATAGATCTAGAACAAAGACGTGAAGGCGATGTTTTAGGTGCAACACAATCTGGCGCTCGGTCACATCTTCGCTTGCTGCGCGTCTTGCGAGATGAAGGGTTAATTGAGGAAGCACGCAACGTTGCCGCAGAATTGTTAGAAAGTGATAGCTCACTCAAAGGCTATCCTTTGCTCAAAGATGAATTAGAGATGTTAAAGAAAGAACAAACATCTTCTTATATCGATAAAGGTTAGGGATAGATAAATGCGCATCATCGCGGGGCTAGCCAAGGGGCGAAATATTGCCGCAGTTGCAAGTGCAACCCGACCAACTTCTGATCGCGCCCGCGAAGCGCTTTTTTCTACCTTGGCATCTGAATTTGGTGACTTTGCAGGACTACACATTTTGGATTTATATGCTGGCACCGGTGCTATCGCCCTTGAATCACTCTCCCGAGGTGCTGAGATAGTTCACGCAGTTGAAAAAGATGAACAAGCGCAAAAGTCAATTGCCACAAACTACGAGAGCATCAAGACCGCGCAGTGTCCAGGCAGCTTCCATCTCTTTGGAATGAGTGTTCACCGTTTTTTGCAGGATCGCGCAACAGTTCCGTACCACTTCATTTATATTGATCCACCATATGATGTAGAAGATATTGATGTGATTGAAAATCTCATTCAACTTCGTGATGGCGGATTTCTCCATCCACAAGCGCTAATTGCTGTTGAGCGAAATTCCAGAGTAAAGGAAATCTCTTGGCCAGATGGATATCAGGCTCTGCGCGAAAAGAATTACGGGCAAGCGACCATTTTCTATGGGGTTCCAGCCGAACTTTGAGCCTGAAAATGGATAACCACGCTGATCGTTGCTAGCGTTTACTCCATGAAGCGCGCAGTTTGCCCAGGATCTTTCGATCCAATCACATTTGGCCATCTCGATATTATCGAGCGCGCGAGCAGCCAGTTTGATGAAGTTATTGTGGCCGTCTTGGAAAATCGCACGAAGGCTTCGCTCTTTACAGTAGAAGAGCGAATGGATATGGCTCGTAAAACTACTTCTAAATTTAAGAACGTCAAAGTTGATTCCTGGCATGGCTTGCTAGTTGATTACTGCAAGGAAAATTCGATCCAAGCGATCGTTAAAGGTTTGCGCGCAGTGACCGACTTTGATTATGAGCTTCAGATGGCGCAAGTAAATCTCCAAGGTTCCGGCGTCGAAACCATGTTTATGGCAACTGCTCCAACCCACTCATTTCTATCATCTTCAATCGTTAAAGAGCTCGCTCATTTCGGTGGAGATGTATCCTCTATGGTTCCAGGCGTCGTAAATGATGCACTTAAAGCACGAGTAGCAGGGAAGTAAAAATGGACTCGATTGAAAAACTAAGCACGGCAATAACTCTCATCGAAGAGGCTCGCGGAGTTCCACTTTCAGCTTCCTGCGTTGTACATCGTGGCGAGATCTTAGAGATATTAGATGGGGCAAGAATTGCCTTGCCACAAGATTTATCTGCAGCTGAAGCGATTTTAGCGCAGCGTGATAATTTAATTGAGGAAGGTAGATCATCTGCTGAGCAGATGATCGCAACCGCACGCGAAGATGTTGCCCGCATGATCGAACAAACCGCGATTGTTCAGGCGGCTCGCGATGAAGCACAACGAATCCTTGATGATGCTCGTGCACTTGCCGCCGATGAGCGCGCTGAAGTGGAAAGTTATATCGATGGCCGCCTAGCCACCCTAGAAGTAATCCTCAATAAGACTCTTGATGCAGTAGCCCGCGGCCGCGAGCGCTTAGATGGCGCAAATGATAAAGATGTCCTGTCTCAATTAGCTGACGACAAGTAATTAACGCTTAGTTATATAGCCAAGAAGAATTCAAGAAGAGAAATTAGCCATGTCACAACCATCATCTAAGGCCTCACAGGTCTTTGAATTCAATACCCATGAACTCCCACGTAGAGCGGGAGAGATGAAGGAATATCAGTTAGATCTAGAAATTCTGGAACCAATTGGCGTTCCATTGGTGAGCGTTCCCGCAGGCGATGTTATTGAAGTTGATATCCGCCTGGAATCGGTTACTGAAGGAGTTCTGTTAAGCGCTGATTTATACGCGATCGCAAAGGGCGAGTGCATTCGTTGCCTTGATCCAGTTGAAATTACCGTGGAAAGAAAGATTCAAGAGCTCTATCGCTACGAGCCAAGTAAAGATTCCGGCAAGAAGGGTAAGAAGTCCAAGCGCACATCTGATGACGACGTAGATCTGGAAGAAGATGACGAACTTTGGATGGATGGCAATGTGATGGATCTCGAGCCCCCTATTCGAGATGCCGTTGTATTGGATCTTCCAATCAACCCGCTCTGCTCCGAAGATTGCCTAGGACTCTGCCCAGATTGCGGTCAGAAGTGGGCAGATCTACCTGAGGGCCACCAACACGAGGCGATCGACGCTCGTTGGGCAGGGTTAGCTGGGCTGGATTTTAAGAAATCGGATGAATAAGGGATACTTACCACCTAACCGAGTTAAGCCAATTTTTACCAATAGGTTTAAAAGAGATTAAGGACGATTACCGTGCCAGTTCCAAAGCGAAAGATGTCTCGTTCGAAGACACGCTCACGCCGCTCAATGTGGAAGACAACTGCAGCCTCACTTGCAGCATGCCCACAGTGCCAGCAGCCAAAGCTCACACACACAGCATGCCCAACCTGCGGAACATATAACCGCCGCCAGGTTCTCGAGGTCTGATCTGTTC
>CAZLTK010000071.1:0-4865 GCA_964562535.1 uncultured Candidatus Planktophila sp. | reverse complement strand
TTTCCTGGGCTTTGGCAGAGTTTGGTCTCATGACGCCGCGCGAATTTGATGAATCAGATGCGCGGATTCGCCCTGCGCGGCGCTCCCGCCCAAGAAGTAAAGATCGCCCCGCTCACGCAGATGCGATTCAAGCCTTAGTTACAACTGTAGATCGCGGTCGTACAACTTGTATTTCAGATGGTGGTGTAATTGTTACCGCGATGAAGGCGCGCGAGATGGGTCCCAAATCTGTCGTTGTAGGTGATTTAGTAAATCTTGTTGGAGATGTTTCGGGCACCGAAGGAACTTTGGCGCGGATAGTTTCAATCGCACCCCGCCGCAATAGTTTAAGTAGAACTGTTGATGATGCCGCCAAGATGGAGCGCACCATCGTTTCCAATATCGATCAGTTGGTAATTGTTGTTGCCGCTGCAAATCCAGAACCACGCCGTGGACTAATTGATCGCTTCTTGGTCTGCGCCTTCCATGAAAACATTAAACCTATTTTGCTTGTTACCAAAACAGATGTTGCAGCTGTCCCAGATTTCTTACATGAATATGAAACTCTTGGGGTAGAGATTGCAACTGCCGCAATTAAATCTGATACCCGCGAAAGAGATCTGGCTAATTTATTTTCACTGCTAAATGGCAAAACTTCGGTCTTAGTTGGCCACTCCGGTGTTGGTAAATCAACTTTGATTAACGCACTTGTCCCACACGCTGATCGCGTTACAGGAGATGTAAACGATGTAACTGGGCGCGGTCGCCACACCTCATCAAGTGCGATTGCGCTGCCGTTATCCCCAGATCTATCTCCTTCACAAGGCTGGATTATCGATACTCCAGGAATCCGCGCTTTTGGACTGGCTCACCTTGATTCCAATCGCATTGTTGCTGCATTTAACGATCTCTTTGAGGTCACGCAAACCTGTATGCCAAATTGTTCACACCACGAAATTGGCTGTCGCTTAAATGAATGGGCTAAGCCAGATGGCGTTGTAAACGTTGAGCGAAGCGCACGGGTTGCAAGCCTGCGTTCACTTTTAGAGCTTAAAGATTCAAACCCGCCCGCGATAGACTGACAACATGTCCTTTTCGCGCGGCAATGATTTAGCGCTAGCTATACGCCTGGCAGATGCAGCAGATTCAATTACCTTAGCGCGCTACCAGTCAATTGATTTAGTTGTAACCACTAAGCCAGATAACACACCGGTCACCGATGCCGATAAGGCAACTGAAGAAGCCCTGCGTGCGTTGATAAAAAACCACCGACCAGATGATGGCATTGTTGGTGAAGAATTCGGCAATGACGCTGGCGGTGCAGAGCGTTACTGGGTGATTGATCCAATTGATGGCACCAAGAATTTTCTACGCGGTGTTCCAACATGGGCAACTTTGATCGGTTTAATTGAAAAGCAAAGCGATGGCCGTGAAGTTGTAGTTGTCGGCGTAGTCAGTGCGCCTGCGCTATTTCGTCGTTGGCATGCCAGCGAAGGTAATGGCGCATTTGTTTCAGTAAATAAGGCGGCCCCACAACGCATCAACGTTTCACAGGTAAGTGAAATTAAGGATGCCTCAATTTCTTACTCTGACTTTATTGGTTGGGGCGAAAGACTCGCGCCCTTCCAAGAGTTAATGTCATCTGCTTGGCGTACCCGCGGTATCGGAGATTTCTGGTCGCATATGTTGGTTGCCGAAGGTGCGGTGGATGTTGCAATAGAACCATCTCTGGCGTTGTGGGATATGGCAGCGCTCGACATTATTGTGCGCGAAGCAGGCGGAAGATTTACCAATGTAGCCGGCGTCGATGGCAGTCTCGGTGGAAGTGGACTTTCTACAAACTCTGCGATTCATCAGAAGATTGTGGAGAAATTAAATGGGAACTGAAGATATTAAGATCGAACTTTCTCGCCCAGCCAGTGTGGAGCCAGAAAAGCCAGGTAAACCAATCGATTTAAGCAAGGCTTCACTAATTCCTAGAACTTTCTCCGTCTCCGGAATGACCTGTTCTTCTTGTGTGAACACTGTCGAGAAATCACTTAACGCGATGAGCGGAGTTAGCGCCAGCGTTAACTTTGCAACTGAAACTGTTCATGTCTTGGCACCTGCTGAAGTAAAAACGGCAGATTTAATTAAGAAGATAAAGAGTTCTGGCTACGGTGCAGTGTTGGTTGAAGATGGTGCCGGCCCAGCGCTGCAGAGCAAAAAGTCAGGTGTTGCGCTCTTCTTTGCAATTATCTTCGCAGTGCCTGCGATCTTGGTTTCTATGGTCGAACAATGGCGCGAAAGAATTGATACCGAGATTCTCTTAACCCTCGATTATTTCAATATCCTGCCGCCGCTTTATTCACCAACTGCTTGGCTGGCAATCGGTCTAACTACGCCGCTGATTTTGCTAGTTGCCTTTCCGATTCATCGCGCAGCGATCCGTAACTTCTTCCACCCAACCATGGATTCGCTTATCTCGCTCGGTTCATTTAGCGCATTCGGTTGGTCGATATATTCAAATGCAACAGGACAGGGTGATGTCTATACCGAAGTCGCTGCTGGAGTTTTATTATTTGTTATTCTCGGTCGCCATCTTGAATCACGCGCCAAGCGTCGTGCTAGTAGCGCCCTTGCTGCGCTTCTCGCACTCGGCTCAAAAGAGGTAATTGTTCTCCGTAAAGGGCTTGAAGTAATCATCCCAATTTCAGAACTTCAGATCGGTGATGATTTTGTTGTAAAACCTGGTGCGCGAATTCCAACAGATGGCTTAGTTATCTCAGGTATTTCAACGGTAAATAACGCGATGATGACGGGTGAATCAACTCCTGTTGAAGTTGGCCCGGGATCTCGCGTTATCGGGGCATCGCTAAATAACAATGGCCGCATCATCGTGCGCGCAACGCGCATCGGAAGCGATACCGAGCTCGCGCGCATCACTGCAATGGTGGTTCAAGCCCAAGGAAATAAGGCGCCAATTCAGCGTTTAGCCGATCGAATTGCTGCGATCTTTGTGCCAGTTGTTACAACGCTGGCGATTGGAACCTTCTTCGCTTGGTATTACCTAGGTAACGGTGGCGAAGGAAGTTCACTTGCTGATTCAATTCAAATTGCAATCACCGTCTTAGTTATCGCCTGCCCATGCGCACTTGGCCTAGCAACACCAGTTGCTTTACTTGTTGCATCTGGTCGTGGCGCTGCTCGCGGCATCGTTCTGCGTCAGCCACGTGCTTTGGAACTTGCACGCAAGGTAGATGTTGTTGTTCTTGATAAGACCGGAACGCTCACAACTGGCGTGATGAAGGTGCATGAGACAACAATTCCAACTAGCGCTCATAAAGTTCTGGGCGCAACTTATGCCGAATTTTTAAATGAGAAGACAATTCTTTCGACTGCCTTATCGCTTGAACTAGCCAATGACCATCCGATCGCACAGGCGATAGCATCTCACGCACTTGCCAATGGCGCAGTACGTAAAGACGTTATCGAATTTACCCAGACTCCTGGTGCAGGCGTTGCTGGCAGAGTTTTGATTGGTTCAATTTCACCAGTGGTTTTGATTGGAACTCCAAAGGCGATCGCCCATAGCGCAACAACCTTTGATTCAGGAATTCAAGCAGCAATCGCCCGTGCCGAAGAATCTGGCCACAGCGTTTCAGTGCTTGCCTGGGATGGCGTTGCAATCGCAGTCTTTGCAACTGGTGATCAGGTTAAAGCAGATGCCGCTGCAACCATCGGCGCACTTATTGATAAGGGAATTACTCCTTGGTTAATAACTGGAGATAACGAAGAAAGCGCTGGCGCAATTGCGCGCGCTGTAGGAATTAAGGGTGAACATGTAATTGCTCGCGCCCTACCGGAGGAGAAACTTGATCGGGTAAATGCTCTAAAGTCAGCCGGCCACACTGTTTTGATGATCGGTGATGGAATAAACGATGCGGCAGCCCTTGCTGCAGCAGATCTAAGCATGGCGATGGGCACTGGCACAGATTCTGCGATCTCATCTGCAGATATAACTTTGATGCGTCCTGAGTTAATGAGCGTTGTGGCTGCGCTCAATTTATCTAAGCGCACACTAAAAACCATCAAAGTTAACTTGGGATGGGCCTTTGCCTACAACGTTATTGGTATTCCAATTGCTGCAGCAGGAGCGCTAACACCTATGTATGCCGCAGGCGCGATGGCAATCAGCTCGCTATTTGTAGTGACCAACTCTTTAACTATTAAATAGTTAAATTACTTAAGGCGGAAAGTTGGGTACTCGTCAGTTACGAGTAGCAACATATAACCCTGCACGCGGTTCCAGTAAGCGAACGAGCCGAGCACAATTTCACCGGCCCACGCTGGGTACTTACCTGTTGCAGATGTCTGCACCCAGGCAATAACCGATACAAATAGAGAAAGAACGATATAGATCGTTCCAACGATGTAATGAGGAATAGCAAGGAACCACTTAATCAGCGGCATTCCGCGCTTGAGCTTTGCTCCACCCTCAACATCAGGGAAGATGATTGCAACGTTTGGATTGCGCTCGATTGATGGATAGTCATCGTTAAGCAAGAAGAGGTAAGCGAATACGCGGGTTCCGAGTTCAAGAACGGCATGATTAAAAGTTAGAACAAAGCTTGGATATTTCTTGCGGAAGAGAAGTGCAAGAACTGTTGGGATAAAGACAACGCCTGCTGCGCCAATTCCAGTATCTGATCCTTCACTCCAAGTAGAAGTCGAGAAGGTTGCCAGGAAGATAAAGGCGGGAAGAGCCAAGACTCCGCGCCAGAATACAGTCTTGCGGTTTCGTCCAGTATGTAGAACATTGATTGTTGTAGTTACTTGGTTAGACATATTTAGACCTCAATCTAGTAGCGGGGGCAGGATTTGAACCTACGACCTCTGGGTTATGA
>CAZLTK010000070.1:0-5026 GCA_964562535.1 uncultured Candidatus Planktophila sp. | reverse complement strand
CCAGCTAAAAAAGTTGCTAAAAAAGCGCCAGCCAAGAAAGCGCCAGTTCGACCTTTCCCATCTAAGGCTGGAAAGACAACTCTTACCGTTGATGAAAAATCTCAAACAGTTAGCGTTGCAACCGTTGTTGCGCCAGTTGCTGCTCCAGTAATTGAAGAGCGCCGTCTAGTAATGCCCCCACCTCCGCGCCCGGTAAAGAGCGGAAAGAAAGTTGCGCCGCTTAAGCCAATCAAAGCAGCGCCTACTCCGGTAACTGCCAGCGATGGTGAAGCGCCATGGTCGGCTGCAGAGTTAAAGGCAGTTCGAACTGAAATTTCTGCTGATCTTGAACGCCTGCGCCGTGAACTTGCACTAGTAGAAGCAGAGATGGATGAGTTGATTTCTGATTCTGGTGAAGGCGCTGGAGATGATCAGGCAGATTCAGGTACGAAAACCTTTGAACGTGAGCATGAGATGTCTCTGGTAATTAACGCGCGCGATATGGTTTTGCAAACAGAGCGCGCCCTTGAACGAATCGACAATAAAACTTATGGAAATTGCGAAGAGTGTGGCAGCCCAATAGGTAAAGCCCGCCTTCAAGTATTTCCGCGTGCGACCCTCTGCATGATCTGTAAGCAGAAGGAAGAGCGGCGCTAACGTGCGCCTTTCTCCACTTAGCAAACGTCTCTACTCAATCGCTTGGGCTATTTGGCTTATAGATTTAGCCACCAAAAGTTGGGCACTTGCTAATTTAGATTCCCGAAATCCAGTAAAGATTATTGGATCATTTCTCCAATTAACGCTAGTTAAAAACTCAGGAGCAGCATTTAGCTTTGCGACAGGTGCCACTCTAATTCTCTCAATATTTGCTTGCTGCGTTGTAGTCGCTATCGCTTACTACGCACCAAAGATCACCTCAAAGGGGTGGGCCATTGTGATCGGTCTCGCCCTCGGCGGAATCGTAGGTAATTTAACTGATCGAATCTTCCGTGCACCGGGTTTCTTTACCGGCCATGTGATCGACTGGATTGAGTTACCAAATTGGCCGGTATTTAATATCGCAGATAGCGCTATTGTGGTTGCAACAGCGATCGCAGTGGTCCTGTCAATAAAAAATATTTCTCCGATAGAGCCAGCAAATGTCGAGAAAAAAGATCGTTCCGAGGAGGCGTAAATGTCACGCGAAGCGCGCACATTAAGCGTTCCAGAAGGGGTTGCGGGCGAGCGAATAGATAGCGCCCTGACTCGGGTTCTCGGGCTCTCGCGAACCGCAATCGTAAAACTTCTCGAAGATGGCGACATCACAACTTCTGGTCGTGCGATGGCTAAATCAGAGCGCGTAACCAGCGGACAAGTTATCGATGTCTTGATGCCAGAACCTCTGAACCAAGATCCAATACCGCTGACTCCACTTGATGGGCTGCGCGTTGTTTACGATGACGAGCATATTGTTGTAGTTGATAAGCCAGTTGGTTGTGCTGCGCACCCAAGTCCTGGATGGATGGGGCCAACAGTTGTCGGCGCACTTATGGCCGCTGGTTACACAATATCTACCTCAGGTCCTGCCGAACGCGCGGGAATCGTTCATCGCTTAGATGTTGGCACGAGCGGTTTAATGATCGTTGCAAAAACTGATGTTGCCTACACACGATTGAAGGAAGCATTCCGAAACCACGAAGTGGAAAAGACTTATCACGCACTCGTGCAAGGACACATGGATCCTGTTTCTGGAACAATCGATGCGCCAATCGATCGCCATCCCAAAGAAGATCATCGCTTCGCAGTAATTGCCGAAGGAAAAGAGAGCATCACTCACTACGAAGTAATCGAGTTCTATCGCTCCGTCTCACTTGTAAAAGTTGAACTCGAAACTGGTCGCACACATCAAATTCGCGTGCATTTTTCTGCGTTAAATCATCCACTCGTGGGGGATACAACTTATGGCGCAGATCCAGTGCTCGGAAAATCGTTAGCCATGTCACGTCCGTGGTTGCACGCCCTTGAACTTCGCTTTAAACATCCCGTCTCATCAGAAGAGCTCATTCTCAACGCTCCCTATGCACCTGACCTTCAGGCTTGCTTGGCGTTGCTATCCGAGGCTGTTCTGCCGTAACGACTAATCTTGTGCAACTGTGACAACCGAAAACCCAACCCAGCCAAAAGCGAGTAAAGATTCTTTTGTGCACCTTCATGTGCACACTGAATACTCAATGCTCGATGGTGCCGCACGTATCGGCGATCTCGTAGAAGAAGTAGCGCGCCAAGAGATGCCAGCGATCGCAATGACTGATCACGGAAATGTGTTCGGCGCTTTTGATTTTTATAAGCAGGCGGTGAAGGCCGGCGTTAAACCAATCATCGGAATCGAAGCTTACGTTGCTCCAGAATCGCGCTTTGATAAGAAGAAGGTGCAATGGGCCGATGGTGGAGATGACGATGTTTCAGGCGGTGGTGCATATACGCATATGACCATCTTGGCTGAGAACAATCACGGTCTGGCTAATTTATTTAGACTCTCTTCTCTTGCATCCCTTGAAGGTTATTACTACAAGCCGCGTATGGATCGTGAACTGCTCTCTAAATATGCAGATGGCTTAATTGCAACTACAGGTTGCCCAGGCGGAGAAATACAGACTCGCCTGCGCATGGGAAATTATAAAGAAGCGATGCGTGCGGCAAGTGATTATCGAGATATTTTTGGCGCACATAACTTCTTCCTTGAGTTAATGGATCACGGTATTGATGTTGAATCCCGCGTTAAAGAAGATCTCATCAAACTTGGCCGCGAACTTAAACTTCCGCTTCTTGCGACAAATGACCTGCACTACACCCGACATGAAGATGCGCCTGCACATGCAGCCCTGCTCTGCGTGCAATCTGGTTCCACTCTGGCAGATCCAAAGCGCTTTAAATTCGATAACGATGAGTTCTACCTAAAGTCACCCGCGCAAATGCGCGAGCTCTTTAAAGATTTCCCTGAAGCGTGCGATAACACCCTGCTCATCGCCGAGCGCTGCAATGTAAAACTTCGCGAAGGCGAGAATCTCATGCCCGCCTTTGCGGTGCCGCAAGGTGAAACTGAAGATTCTTGGTTACGTAAAGAGGCAGAGCGCGGGTTGGTTACACGTTTCGGAGATAAGGCAACAGATGCTCATCGTGCTCGTTTAAATTACGAATTAGATGTAATGGCCAATATGGGATTTCCGGGATACTTCTTAGTTGTTGCAGATCTAGTTGCACATGCCAAGAAAGTTGGAATCCGTGTTGGCCCTGGTCGCGGCTCTGCTGCTGGCTCATTAGTTGCTTACTCACTCGGAATCACCGGCCTTGATCCAATCGAACACGGTTTACTCTTCGAGCGATTCTTAAATCCAGAACGTATCTCTATGCCAGATATCGATCTGGACTTCGATGAACGTCGGCGTAGCGAGATGATCCGTTACGCAACGGAAAAGTACGGAGAAGATCGCGTCGCTCAGATCATCACCTACGGAACAATTAAATCTAAACAATCCATTAAGGATGCCACTCGCGTTTTAGGGTACCCATATGTAATCGGTGAGAAGTTGACTAAGGCGCTTCCACCTTCAGTGATGGGAAAGGATATTTCTTTATCTGGAATATTCGATTCACAAGACTCACGCCATGGCGAGGCCGGCGAATTTCGCGAGCTTTACAACACCGACCCTGATTCAAAGAAGGTTGTTGATTTAGCGCGCGGACTCGAAGGTCTCAAGCGCCAATGGGGCGTGCATGCCGCTGGCGTCATCCTTTCGCGTGAACCACTTCTTGATGTAATCCCGATTCATCGCCGCGAAGCCGATGGGGCAATCATTACTCAGTTCGATATGGGCGCTTGCGAATCTACTGGCTTGTTAAAGATGGACTTCTTGGGTCTTCGCAACTTATCCGTACTAGACGACGCACTTCTAAATATCAAAGAGAATCAAGGAATAGATGTAGTCCTTGAAGATCTACCACTTTCAGATCAAAAGACATTCGAACTCTTATCGCGCGGTGACACACTTGGTGTATTTCAACTCGATGGTGGACCAATGCGCGCACTCCTTCGCAGCATGGCGCCAGATTCATTTGCCGACATATCTGCGGTTATCGCGCTCTACCGCCCTGGTCCTATGGGTGAAAATGCCCACAACAACTATGCCGATCGCAAGAATGGTCGCAAACCAGTTGAACCAATTCATCCAGAGCTCTCTGAAGTTCTCCAAGAAATTTTGGGAGATACCTATGGGCTAATTGTTTATCAGGAACAAGTAATGGCGATCGCTCAGAAAGTTGCCGGGTTCTCACTTGGTCGCGCAGATCTTTTACGTAAGGCGATGGGTAAGAAGAACAAGGAAATTCTGGATAAGGAGTACATACCTTTTGAAGCTGGTATGAAAAAGAATGGATTCTCAACCGCCGCCATCAAACGTTTATGGGATGTTCTTATTCCCTTCTCTGACTACGCATTTAACCGGGCACATAGCGCAGGCTACGGTGTTGTTTCATTCTGGACCGGTTATTTAAAGGCGAATTATCCAACCGAATATATGGCAGCCCTGCTTACCAGTGTGCGTGATGATAAAGATAAGTCAGCGCTTTATTTATCCGAATGTCGTCGCATGGGTATCAAGGTTCTGCCGCCCGATGTCAATGAATCAAATGCTGAGTACACGCCTCGTGGCAAAGATATTCGCTTTGGGCTTGCTGCAATCCGTAACGTTGGTGAAGGCGTTGTCGCATCCATAAAGTCTGCGCGTACAACCAAAGGTGCCTTCACCTCATTTGGTGATTTCCTCGCCAAGGTGGATGCGCAAGTTTGCAATAAGAAAACAATTGAATCTTTGATTAAGGGTGGAGCTTTTGATTCGCTAAACCATCCACGCAAGGCTCTAATGTCTGTTCACCTAGAAGCTATTGATTCGGTAATCGAAACTAAGCGCGCAGAAGCGATCGGTCAATTCGATCTCTTCGGCGGCGAATCAATGACGCAAGTTTCAGGTCTGGAAATTGAGATTCCAAACTTCGAATGGGATAAGTCAAC
>CAZLTK010000069.1:0-5094 GCA_964562535.1 uncultured Candidatus Planktophila sp. | reverse complement strand
CTGGTGCACCAACTACTGGTGGCCCACAACGTCCCGGTGGCGGTCCTAATCGCGGTCCAGGTCGCGGCGGCGCTGCAGGTGCATTTGGAAAGAATGCAAGTAAGAGCAGCAAGCGCAAACCAAAATCAAGAAAAGCGCTGCGCGATGAATTCGACAATATGCAAGCGCCACAATTGGGTGGCGCAGTTATTCCGCACGGTGATGGAAAGACTCAGATCCGTATGCGTCGCGGTTCAACTCTGGCAGATTTCGCCGAGAAGATCGGCGCAGATGCAGCAGCGTTAGTTGCTGCGCTATTCCACTTAGGTGAAATGGTTACTGCAACTCAATCTGTTGATGCTGACACATTTGAAATTCTTGGTGCACAACTTGGATATGTAATCCAAATTGTTAGCCCAGAAGATGAAGACCGCGAACTCTTGCAAGATTTCGATATCGATCTTGCACAAGAACTTGCCGACCTGGATGCAGATCTACTGGTTGCACGTCCGCCAGTTGTAACTGTTATGGGACACGTCGATCACGGTAAGACCAGTTTGCTCGATGCCATCCGTAAATCTGAGGTCCTAAAGACCGAAGCCGGTGGAATCACACAGCACATCGGTGCCTACCAAATTCACCATGATCACGACGGCGTAAACCGTGCGATTACCTTTATCGATACACCTGGCCACGAAGCCTTCACCGCTATGCGTGCTCGTGGTGCAAAAGTTACAGATATCGCAGTTCTCGTTGTGGCAGCAGATGACGGAATCATGCCGCAGACAATTGAAGCGTTGAACCACGCTCAAGCAGCAGATGTCCCAATCGTGGTTGCCGTTAACAAGGTTGATAAAGAAGGCGCGAACCCAGATAAGGTCCGCCAGCAATTGACTGAGTACAACTTGATCGCAGAAGAGTACGGCGGAGAAACTCTCTTCGTAAACGTCTCTGCTAAATCAGGAATTGGCGTAAACGAACTTATCGATGCAATTCTTCTAACAGCAGATGCAGCCATTGATCTTCGCGCAGTTGCCGAAGATTCAGCGCGCGGTGTTGCCATTGAAGCTCACCTCGATCGCGGTCGCGGACCAGTTGCCACAGTTCTTGTGCAACGCGGAACGCTCAAAATCGGTGATGCAATTGTTGCTGGCGGTTCATTTGGTCGCGTTCGTGCGATGCTCGATGAGCACGGTGAGAACGTAGAAAGCGCTGGACCATCACGTCCAGTGCAGGTTCTAGGTTTCACATCGGTTCCAAGTGCAGGCGATACCTTCTTAGTTGCAGATGAAGACCGAACTGCGCGTCAGATCGCTGAAAAGCGTCAGGCTGCAGAACGTAACGCGCAACTTGCTAAGGCGCGCAAGAAGGTTTCACTTGAAGACTTTATGGAGCAGTCCAAGGTCTCAACACTTAACCTCATCCTTAAGGGTGACGTTTCAGGTTCTGTCGAAGCGCTCGAAGATGCACTTATGCAACTCGATGTCGGAGCAGAAGTTGATCTTCGCGTTATCCACCGTGGCGTAGGTGCAATCACCAAGTCAGATATCACTTTGGCTTCAGCATCAACTGCTGTAGTTATTGGCTTTAACGTGAAGCCAGAACCACAGACTGCGATCTTTGCTGATCAAGAAGGCGTAGAAGTTCGCTTCTACTCAGTTATCTACAACGCTATTGAAGAGATCGAACTATCTCTTAAAGGCTTGCTCAAGCCAGAGTACGAAGAAATCGTTCTCGGTAATGCAGAAGTCCGTGAGATCTTTAAATCTTCAAAGGCCGGAAATATCGCAGGATCTATCGTGCGCGATGGTTCTATTAAGCGAAATGCCAAGGCGCGCATCATGCGCGGTACTGAAATCATCGCCGATGACCTCACCATTGATTCGCTCAAGCGCTTCAAGGACGATGCCAACGAAGTTAAAGAAGGCTTCGAGTGCGGTATTGGTCTTGGCAATATGAAAGATCTGCAAATCGGAGACACTATTCAGGTCTTTGAGATGCGCGAGAAGAAGCGCGCATAACAATGGGCCAATCACATCGCACTCAGAAAGTTGCCGATCGCATCAAAGTGGTAGTGGCGCAGCTGCTTGAGACGAAGATTAAAGATCCTCGTCTCGGCTTCGTCACTGTCACAGATGCGCGCGTTACTGGCGATCTGCAAAACGCTTCGATCTTCTACACCGTGCTAGGTGATGAAGAACAACGCGCTGCGACTGCCGCCGCACTTGAGAGCGCAAAAGGAGTTATTCGCAGCGCTGTTGGTCGCGATCTACAGACTCGCATTACGCCGTCTATCGAATTCTTTGAAGATGGACTTCCAGAATCAGCGAAAGCACTTGATTCGCTCTTGGATAAAGTCCATGTTCTTGATGCTGAAGTTGCCCAACTTCGCAAGAATGCGACATTTGCTGGGGGAGAAGATCCCTATAAAGTTCCCAAAGTTATTGAAGATTAATCTTTAACTGATGGATGGTTTTTTAGTTGTAGATAAAGCACCTGCCATGACTAGCCACGATGTTGTGGCGGTTGCGCGTAAGGCACTTGGTACACGCAAAGTTGGCCATGCTGGCACGTTAGATCCAATGGCAACCGGCGTACTCGTACTTGGGTTTGGTAACGGAACTCGTTTATTGCAGTACATCACCGATGGTGACAAGTCATATCTTGCAACAGTTGTTTTAGGTGCGGCAACAGTCACCGACGACCAAGAAGGCGAAGTTATCTCAGAGGCAGATGCTTCAAAGATTACCGACGAAGAAATTAGATCGGGCCTTTCCAAAATGGTGGGGGAGATTCAACAACGTCCAAGTTCAGTATCTGCTGTAAAAGTTGCAGGAGAGCGCGCCTATGACCGAGTTCGTGCCGGCGAAGTATTTGAGCTAGCTGCTCGCACCATCACAATTTCATCTTTAGAAGTTCTAGATATTCGCCGTACCGGTTCAAGAATCGAAATTGATATTGATGTCACTTGTTCTGCTGGCACTTTCATCCGCGCGATCGCACGAGATTTGGGCAGCGAATTGGCTGTTGGTGGCCATTTGTCAGCGCTGCGCCGTACGCGAGTTGCTGGATTTGCAATTGATCAGGCGATTACCTTCGATGCGTTGAAGGCACAAGAGTTTAAAACTTTAGATTTGGCAGATGTAGCGCGCGCAACATTTTCGGTCCGCGAGCTGGCGCTAGATGAAGTCGCAGAACTTTCATTCGGTAGACCGCTTCCTTCAAATTCAGGTGAAGATATCTTTGCCGCGCTCTCACCAGATAATCGCCTTATTGCACTTTTAAAGAACGAATCCGGCAAGGCAAAACCGATCGCAGTTTTTGCAGCGGCGAATTAATTCAGAGATAATAGGCAGATGAGCACAGGAAGCGTCGTCGTAATCGGCGTCTTTGATGGCGTCCATAAAGGCCACCAACTGCTTCTGAACCGCGCCAAAGAGATCGCAGATGGCCGATCAATTATTGCCCTGACTTTCGATCCGCATCCCATGCAGGTCTTTGCCCCTGATCGCGCTCCAACGATGCTTACAACCTTGGCCGATCGTGTTGAACTCTTAAAGATACATAACGCCGACCAGGTTGCAGTACTTAAGTTCAACGAAAAATTCGCGGCTATGTCGCCGGAAGATTTTGTAAAAGATGTTTTGGTCGGACAATTAAGTGTTTCGACTGTAATCGTTGGCAAGAACTTCACTTACGGCCATAAAGCGGCAGGCAATATTGATTCTCTAATCAAAGATAGTTTGAAGTTTAACTTCACCGTAGATGTCCAAGATTTGAAGTCTGAAGAGAATGAGGCAATCTCTTCTTCTCGTATCCGCAAATTAGTAGTTGAAGGCCGGGTTGAAGAAGCGCGCACCTTACTTTCTCGACCACATCGCTTAGATGGAGTCGTTGTACACGGAGAGAAGCGCGGTCGTAAAATAGGTTATCCGACCGCTAACTTAGGAAATATTGATAGCCAAACCATTCCGTCAGACGGTGTTTATGCAGGCTGGTTAACTGTTGGAATTAATCACTGGCCTGCCGCGATATCAATTGGAACCAATCCGACTTTTGAAGGTGTGCGTGGTCGACAAGTTGAGGCATATGCACTCGATCAAGAGGGCTTGGATCTATATGACAAGAACGCCTCAATTGAATTTGGCTGGCGCCTACGCGATACCTTGAAATTTGATGGGCTTGAGCCCCTTCTTGCGCAGATGAAGTTAGATTGCGATCGCGCACGAGCGTTAACTGAAGGGTAAATCCCTCGATTTCCTTTACCCACAGCCCCGCTGGTAACCTTGCCCCTGTCCAACGATCAAAGTGAGTGGCCGTGTATCAAACCGGTCACCGTCGTGGCGGTAACTAAGAGGAGTCCAGAAATGGCGTTAACACCAGAAGTAAAGAAAGAAATCATTGCAAAGTACGGCTCATCAGCTACCGACACCGGAAGCCCAGAAGCACAGGTTGCTTTGCTCTCACGTCGTATTGAAGATATCACTACACATTTGAAGACCAACCCACACGATCACCACAACCGTCGCGGTCTGTTGTTGCTCGTAGGTCAGCGTCGTCGCATCCTTCAGTACTTGTCTAAGACAGATATCAATCGTTATCGCGCGATTATCGAAAAGCTCGGTATTCGCCGCTAATTAAATAACTACCCGCCAGGGGAGTTTGGCTTTTTCATTAATCTTTAAAGCTAATGGTCCTCGGTAGTGGTTTCCGCAAGGTTTATCCCTGTGCGTGAACTTCGATCGACGATTCATTACTTAACATTTAATTAGAAAGCTCCTTTCGAACCTGGACTGGGTACATAAACTAAAGGAGGACCCATGGAGGGTCAAGAAGTTCAGTCATCAGTAGCCGTTATCGATAACGGAAAATTTGGAAAGCGTGAAATTCGCTTTGAAACCGGTCGCCTAGCGCGCCAAGCAGCAGGAGCCGCATCTGTTTACTTAGACGATCAGACAATGATCTTCTCCGCAACAACAGCTTCAAAGACTCCAAAAGATCAATTCGATTTCTTTCCTTTAACAGTAGATGTTGAAGAGAAGATGTACGCAGTTGGTCGCATCCCAGGATCATTCTTCCGTCGCGAAGGTCGTCCATCAGAGGATGCAATTCTTA
>CAZLTK010000068.1:3837-5199 GCA_964562535.1 uncultured Candidatus Planktophila sp. | reverse complement strand
TGCCATCTGAATCATCTGGGCGATTAGCAGATCGCGAATGGCGTAAATCCTGGTACAAACAGAACAAAGATTTCTATTGCAATTACAAAGAGCGCGCCGCAAAGAGTCAGCAGACCGCTTTCTTGGTGCAACTCGCATATGAAAACTGTTTAGATGGCGATAAAATTCGCGCAGGCGATGCCGTTAACTTCTCAATTGGCCAAGGCGACACAGTTATATCTCCACTAAAGCTGGCGCAGATGTACGCCGCGATTGCCAATGGCGGAACTATTTTGAAGCCAACTATTGCCAAAGCAATTGTGAAAACTGATGGCACCGTAATCAAGGAGTTTAAGCCAGAAAAATTAGGGGTAATTCCTGCTACTAAAGAGACGATTAAATTCCTTCATAGCTCTCTTCGTGAAGTTGTAATCAGTGGAACCGGTGCCGGAGCATTTAACTCATTTCCGATTCCTATCAGTGGAAAAACCGGAACAGCGCAAGTTTTTGGTCGCAATCCAAATGGCAGCGCGAAGGCAGATACATCTTGGTTTGCATCCTACGGACCATCCAATAAACCAAGATTCGTAGTTGTGATGATGGTGAGCCAGGGCGGCTTTGGTGCTTCCATCTCGGGTGTAGGAACGCGAAAGATCTACGAAACCCTCTTTGGAGTTGTTGGTTCAAAAGTAAATTCTGCAAAGATCTTATTCCCAAGTGGGATTCCACCCGTAGGATTGCCAAAGATTTCGCCGGCAACAAAAGTTAAGGGTGCTAAATGAGTTTAATGTCCCAGCGCATTAACTACCGGAAATCACAACGCCCCTCGGCTTTTGCCGGATTTGACCCGATTCTCACAATTGCCGTAGCCATTTTGTTGGTTATTGGAACTCTTTTGGTTTATGCCGCAACGCGAAATTGGTATGCGGCAAATGGTTTAGATCCCGAGTACTACTTAAAGCGCCATGTTGTAAATATCTTGATTGGTTCGCTACTTGCCTGGGGAACCACAATCATTGATTACCGATTGATACGCGCGTACACACCGTTCTTGTGGATCGGTGGCGTTGTCGGGCTTACCCTGGTTTTGATTCCAGGTATCGGCGAAGAAGTAAATGGCGCAAACGCGTGGATCGGGCTACCTGGTGGATTCCAAGTACAGCCGGCAGAACTGGCGAAGATTTCAATCATCGTAGGTATGTCAATGATTTTATCTGAGCGCAGCCACGACTCAGATGCGCCTTCCCACAGAGATGTTATGCAAGCGCTAGTTATTGCAGCAATTCCGGTTCTCTTAATTCTGGCTCAACCAGATATGGGAACTGTTTTTATTATTAGTATCGCGGTGGTAACGATCATCGCGATATCTGGTGCCCCGCTTCG
>CAZLTK010000068.1:0-3737 GCA_964562535.1 uncultured Candidatus Planktophila sp. | reverse complement strand
ACAGTTGCCGGAGAGCAGTTAGGTTTTCTTGGCTGCGGATTTATCATTCTCTTATATCTAATTATTTTGATGCGGGCATTTGGAATCGCCCGAAGATCTAGCGACCCTTATGGAAAATTAGTTTGCACCGGTGTTATCGCTTGGTTTGCTTTTCAAACTTTCGAAAATATTGGAATGACTTTGGGCATGATGCCTATGACTGGTGTTCCGCTGCCATTCCTGTCTTATGGTGGCTCAAGCATGTTCGCCAATATGATCGGTTTCGGTCTATTGCAAAACGTAAACGCTCGCCACCGCGGCTAATTCAGGCGCAAACTCCGCTCATTTCGCGATTTACCCCCATCTTCTGGCATACTTACCCCAACAGTTCAGCGCGGCTCGCGAACCAATTCGCGGCACATAGCCAGCGGCGGACTAACACAGAAGTACACACAGAGATTTGCTTGAAGGATTTGACCCAAGTGCGCATCCCGTTCGGGGCGCTAGCTAGTTGAGTATCTACAAGCCAGAGCGCGTTTAATTAAACGCATAGAGGATTTGGTGCCATGGCGATTGAGCCAAAGTCACCGCGCAAACGTGCGGTGAAAAAGTTGAGTAAGAAGAAAGCTGCCGAACAAAGCGCAGCCGTTGATATAACCCCCGAAACAGAGGCGGTTGAAACCAAGTCGAAGAAGAAAGCGCCTTCGATCCCTGTCCCAATTTTTCAGGCTGCTCCAGAAGAGAAAGCTCCGAAGGCTGCAGCAAAGAAGAGCGCAAAGAAAGTTGAAGTCGAAAGCGGATCTGACGAGAAGGTAAGTACTTCAGCGGCAGCGCCCGATTCTGATGACTCTGAAGATTCCGATGGCCGTGGTGGACGCAATCGTCGCCGTCGTCGTGGTGGACGAGGTCGCCGTAAGCCAGGAGCAGATGGCGCCGTCTCTAACGCTACAGATGAAGGCACAGATAGTTCAGAAGATTCCAGCGAAGATTCCGCAGAAGGTACAACTCATCGCCGTCGCCGTCGCCGACGTGCAACTGGCGAAGGTGTAACACCTGGCGAGACCGTAGATGAAGATGGCGTAATCACAGTTGTTAAGGTTCGTGAAGTTCGCGAACGTACCGAACGTCCTGCGCGCGCAGAACGTAACGAACGCGGAACACGTAGCCGTGGTCGCGATCGCGATCGTGGCGGACGAAACGAAAACCGTGGAGATTATCGCGAGCCATATCGCCGTCGCGGCACAGTAATTACCGATGGAGAGTTCTTAGCTCGTCGTGAAAACGTTGATCGCGAGATGGTAGTTCGGCAGATCGGTGATCGCATTCAGATCGCAGTTATCGAAGATAAGGTCATGGTTGAGCACTATGTAAACCGTAACGCCAACGTTTCTTACGTCGGTAACGTTTATCTTGGTCGCGTACAGAACGTTCTTCCATCTATGGAAGCTGCATTCGTTGATATTGGCAAGGGCCGCAACGCAGTTCTATATGCCGGTGAAGTTAACTGGGATGCTGCAGGTATCTCTGAAACGCAACCACGTAAAATTGAAATGGTTCTAAAGACAGGTCAACCTGTTCTTGTGCAAGTTACTAAAGATCCGATCGGCCAAAAGGGTGCGCGCTTAACTAGCCAGATCTCACTTCCTGGCCGTTATGTTGTCTATGTTCCTGGCGGCGGAATGAGCGGTATCTCCAAGCGCCTTCCTGAATCAGAGCGTTCTCGCTTAAAGGCGATCTTAAAGAATTTAATTCCTGAAGAAGCGGGCGTAATTGTTCGCACCGCTGCCGAAGGCGTTAGCGAAGAAGAGCTCACCAACGATGTCGCACGCCTAAAAGCGCAATGGGAAGATATTTATCAGAAATCTGAAAATCCAAACTTCCACGCACCAGCGCTTCTGCTCTCAGAGCCAGATCTTGCAGTGCGCGTTATCCGCGATATCTTTAATGAAGATTTCCGCAAGTTAACAATTCAAGGAAATGAAGCTTGGGAAGAGATCAGCTCTTACCTTGGTTCTATCGCTCCTGAACTCGTTACCAAGCTTGAGAAGTACACAGGTAAAGGCGATCTATTCGCTGACTTCCGCGTTGAAGAACAACTGGCTAAAGCATTTGATCGCAAGGTTTACCTGCCTTCAGGTGGTTCGCTAGTTATCGATCGCACCGAAGCTATGATCGTTATTGACGTTAACACCGGTAAATTTATCGGTAAGGGCGGAAACCTCGAAGAGACTGTTACCAAGAACAACCTGGAAGCGGCGGAAGAAATTGCTCGTCAACTTCGCCTTCGCGACCTTGGCGGAATCATCGTTATCGACTTCATCGATATGATCCTTGAATCAAACCGTGATGCAGTTCTACGTCGCTTAGTTGAATGTCTAGGTCGCGATCGCACCAAGCATCAAGTTGCAGAAGTTACTTCACTTGGTTTGGTGCAAATGACTCGTAAGCGCGTTGGCCAAGGCTTGATTGAAGCCTTCTCAACAACTTGCGATTCTTGTGCAGGTCGCGGAATTCATATCCATATGGATCCGGTAAAGATGAAGGCGCCGATGCCACAAGTAAATTCACAATCAGCATCACACGAAGATGCTGATGAATCTGAGGCGACCGAACATGAATTCCATGAGACCTTAAATACCGAAACGAGTTCAAATACTGAGGTAAATGAAGATGCAGAAGTAGAAGCCAAACCAGCCGGGCGACGTCGTCGCAGGGCTGCTTCCAGCGGGATCATCACCGCTTAGAAAAGCCTCAATTTGACCCTAGGGGTACGAAATCCGTACCCTTAGCCTCTGCTCGAAAGAAGCCCACCTGGGTCTCATGAGCGTGAACTGAACTGGAGCAAGAATCGTGTACGCAATCGTTAAAGCTGGCGGACGCCAGGAGAAAGTCACCGTTGGTGAAACCATCACTGTCGATCGCATCGACCAAGCTGCTGGTGCAACTGTAACTTTTCCTGCGCTACTTGTCGTAGACGGTGCCAGCGTTACAACAGATGCAAAAGTTCTTAGCGGTGTAAAAGTTACCGGCGAAGTTATTGACGAAGTAAAGGGTCCAAAGATCGACATCCTTCGTTACATGAACAAGACTGGTTACCGTCGTCGTCAAGGTTTCCGTGCACAGCAAACTCGAGTCAAGATCACCGCAATCAGCGGCGTGAAATAAGGGGTTGAACAATGGCAAGTAAGAAGGGTGTCTCCTCGACACGTAACGGTCGCGATTCCAATCCGCAATACCTCGGTATCAAGCGCTTTGGCGGACAAGAAGTAAACGCTGGTGAAATTTTGGTTCGTCAACGCGGAACATATTTCCACCCAGGAAAGAATGTTGGTCGCGGTAAGGATGACACTCTCTTTGCACTAGCTGCAGGCGCAGTTGAATTCGGTCGCGCTCGCGGTCGCCGTGTAGTGAACGTGGTTGCACCGGTCGCTTAATTTAGGTTTCTCAAAGAGAGCGAGCCGCGTTCGTGGCTCGCTCTTTTTATTTCACAAAATTTTTAGGGATTTAAACTAGAGGCTGAAAACCAGAAGGGAGCGTTAAGAGATGGCTACATTCGTAGATCGCGTAACGCTCTACGCCACTGCCGGAAAAGGTGGAGATGGTTGCGTCTCTGTTAAGCGCGAAAAATTTAAACCACTTGGTGGTCCTGATGGCGGTAACGGTGGACGCGGTGGCGACATAATCTTGATCGTCGATTCCAGTGTTACGACGCTCCTTGATTTTCATCATTCACCTCATCGCAAAGCAACATCTGGTTC
>CAZLTK010000067.1:2746-5497 GCA_964562535.1 uncultured Candidatus Planktophila sp. | reverse complement strand
CTCGAACGCTCGGCGCCACACTTACAGATGGCGGCGCAAACTTTGCGATCTGGTCGAACGCCGCAGATGCCATCGAGCTCTGCCTCTTCAATGAGGTCAATGGCAAATTAGTTGAAACTCGTTTTGCGATGTCACATCGCAACGGCCCCATCTGGCACGGCTACTTAGCCGGAGTAAAGGCCGGCCAGCGTTATGGCTACCGCGTCTACGGTCCATGGCAACCCGAGAACGGTGTGCGCTTTAACGCCGCAAAACTTTTGATCGATCCATATACCCATCAACTAGATGGCCACTTGGAATATGTTCCGGAAATTTATGGACATGTTTCAAGTGATGGAATCGGTACTGGCGATAACACAGTGCGCGATGATCGCGATAGCGCAGGACATGTTCCATATTCCGTCGTTACAAACCATCCGGTGCGCGAGATACATCGCCCGCTTGTTCCTTGGGCAAACACTTTAATTTATGAAGCGCATGTTCAAGGTTTAACTGCAAAGAATGAAGAGATTCCCGCCAACGAACGCGGTACATATAAAGCACTCGGCCATCCCAGCACGATTGCGCACCTAAAGAAATTAGGAGTTACCGCACTTGAACTTCTACCAATTCATTCTTACCTAACCGAACCATCTATTTGGGACCGTGGCCGGAAAAATCATTGGGGCTATAACGCAATTGCTTTCAGTGCGCCACACGGTCCATATGCGGCGACCGCAGATCCGATTTCAGAGTTGCAAGAAGCAGTCGATCGCCTACATGAGAACGATATTGAGGTAATTCTCGATGTCGTTTACAACCACACCGCTGAAGGTGGAGCTGGCGGGCCAACGTTATCTTTTAAAGGAATCGACAATAAGGCTTGGTATCGCCAAGATGGCCAAGGCAATTACATAGATGTAACCGGATGTGGCAACACCTTAGCCAGCAGTAATCCGCATGCGGTGCGCCACATTATTGATTCGCTTCGTTGGTGGGTAGAAGTAATTGGCGTAGATGGCTTTAGATTCGATTTAGCAACGGCGCTTTACACCAGCGATACCGCCTTTAACTCATCGCTTATGTCAGCTATTGAAGCCGATTCGGTTTTACGTAACTTTAAGATGATCGCTGAACCTTGGGATGTGACCCGTTATTCACTCGGTGACTTCCCGCATCCCTGGCGCGAATGGAATGATGCTTATCGCGACTCGGTACGACAATTCTGGTTAGGTGATTTAGCGCGCGGTTACGGCGAAGGCGTTGCTGATATTGCATCGCGCATCAGTGGCTCAAGCGATATTTTCTATTATCGCGGGCCAACCTCATCAATTAACTTCATCACCGCGCACGATGGATTCACTTTGACTGATTTAGTTTCGTACCAGGACAAACATAACGGCCCCAACCAAGAAGATAGCAAAGATGGCCATAACGATAATCGTTCTTGGAATCTTGGCGTTGAAGGTCCCAGCGATGATCCTTTAGTCAGAGCCCACCGTCGTCAATTGAAGAAATCTATGATGGCAACGCTGCTTCTCTCTTCGGGGGTCCCAATGATTACGATGGGCGATGAGCTTGGTCGGTCACAAAACGGCTCTAATAATGGTTACTCGTTGCCCCGAGATATGAGCCCGCTTATGGAAGATAGCGAAGCAAACTTCATGGGCGGTTGGGCAAATAAATGGAAGTTAAATGAAGAAGAGCTGGATCTCTTTGATTCGATATCCGAACTTGCCCATATTCGTAAGCAATACCTAGAAGGTGTGGCACACGAATTCTTCACCGGCACAGTTGATGCTGGAACGAAAAGAAAAGATATCGCTTGGTTCTCACTTGGCGGACATGAAATGCACGAAGATCACTGGCAAGATGGTGAAAAACGCAGCCTGACGGTATTTATCGAAGCGGGATCAGAACGCGGACTTTTGTTACTACTTAACTCTTCTAAATCAGAAACACCATTTACCTTGCCCGATGAAAACTGGGGACATTCATTCCGCAGAATCTTTGATGCCGCAACACCAGTACAGACACATGAACCGATAATTCGTCCACCCGCTAGCAAAGTAGATGTAGCAGCGCATTGTGCGCAAGTGTGGCTAGTAACACGTAAATGACTGAGTCATTAATCGCGCTAGAAATGAGTGGTACTAGGTAGTAAACAGCAGGCTCACCTAAAATCTGAACCATGTTCGCATTAATTGCACCAGGTCAGGGTGCTCAGGCACCCGGAATGTTGGAGCCATGGATACAAGATCCTTCCGCCAAACTTCTAGTGCAGCAATGGTCACATGAAATAGGTCTGGATTTAATTCGCTTAGGCACAACTGCTGATGCCGAAGAAATTAAAGACACGGCAAATGCACAACCGTTGATTGTTGCTGCAGGTTTGCTTGGTGCTCGCGCGCTCAACAAAGGAAACAACTTCGCATTTGTCGCAGGTCATTCGGTCGGTGAAATTACTGCTGCAGCTTTAGCGGGAGTAATTAGCGATATTGATGCCATGAAGCTAGTACGTGCTCGTGGAATTGAAATGGCCAAATCTGCTGCCATCACACCAGCTGGTATGGCGGCGGTTTTGGGTGGTGACCGAGAAGTTGTACTTCGTGCAATTGAAGATCTTGGTTTAGTTGCAGCAAACGATAATGGAGCCGGTCAGATTGTTGCTGCTGGAGATTTGGATGCACTTGCCCAATTGGCGCCAGAAGGTGCACGCGTGCGCACACTTGCAGTGGCCGGCGCATTCCACACTTCCTACATGGAACCTGC
>CAZLTK010000067.1:0-2646 GCA_964562535.1 uncultured Candidatus Planktophila sp. | reverse complement strand
GAGCGATGGCGATCAAAGTAAAAACTGGTAGCGAGAGCACGATTTTATCTGTCGGTGCCTATCGCCCATCCCGCCTTGTTCCAAACTCGGAGATCGTAGATTTAATTGATTCCAGTGATGAATGGATTGTGCAGCGCACCGGAATTGAATCTCGTCGCTTTGCTAGCGCAGATGAATCAGTTGTCGATATGGCGATCGGTGCCGCAGAACAAGCGCTAACTCGCGCCAAACTCACAATAAAAGATATTGATACGGTCGTTGTGGCAACAATTACTTATCCGCATCAAGCACCCTCTGCCGCTACAGCGATTATTCAACGGATGGGAAATCCAACAGCGGCTGCGCTCGACATTAGCGCTGCCTGCGCAGGGTTCTGTTACGGCGTTGCCATGGCACACGACATGGTGCGCGCCGGTAGCGCGAAGAAAGTTCTCGTAATCGGTGTAGAAAAGATTTCAGATTTCACCGACCCAACTGACCGTGCAACAGCATTTATCTTCGCCGATGGCGCTGGCGCTGTCGTAATTGGCGAATCCAATGAGCCAGGCATCGGTCCGGTTGAATGGGGTTCAGACTCTGAAAATCGTGATGCCATCTTGATGAACCCATCTTGGATTGAAGTGCGCAACACTGAAACTCAATTAACTAAGGCAGATGTTAAGTGGCCGAATATTACGCAAGAAGGTCAGAAGGTTTTCCGCTGGGCCGTCTTCTCAATGAGCAAAGCAGCGCTTAAGGCACTTGATTCAGCCGGCTTATCCGTAAATGAGATTGATGCATTTATTCCGCACCAAGCAAATGTGCGCATCATCGAAACTATGGCGAAAGAGATGAAGTTGCCAGAGTCAGTTGTGATTGCAGATGACATTCGCACAAATGGAAATACTTCTGCGGCTTCAATCCCCCTTGCGATGGATGCGCTGCTGGCAAAACACCCAGAACTTCACGGCAAGATTGCGCTCTTGATCGGATATGGCGCAGGTCTCGTTTACGCGGGGCAAGTTGTGAAATTACCGCCTAAACCATAATTTTCTGGCGATAACCTGCCGAATTACTAGGAAGTAGCGCGCCTAATCAGAGAGAATTGCAACCTGTTGGACTCGGATGAGAAAAGCAAGAATTAAAGGAAAAGAAAAGGAATAAACAAATGGCACTTTTAGCCGCAGATGTACTTGCAGGAATCAAAGAGATAGTTGAAGAAGTTGCTGGTATTCCAGCTGCATCAATCGAACTCGATAAGAACTTCACTGACGACCTAGAAGTAGATTCACTTAGCATGGTCGAAGTTGTAGTCGCCTGCGAAGAGCGCTTTGGCGTGAAGATTCCTGACGAGAAGGTAACTGATCTTGCAACAGTAGGAGATGCAGTTAACTTCATCGTTAGCGCTGCCGTATAAGTAGTTTAAATGTCTCAACGTCGCGTAGTCGTTACAGGTCTTGGTGCAACTACTCCACTTGGTGGAGATGTTGCATCGACTTGGGCTGCACTAATCGCCGGAAAGAGCGGAGTCCGTCTTCTCACTGAAGATTGGCGCGAGCTCTTACCTGTGCACTTCGCGGCGCGCGTTGCTACAGAACCTGCCGATCAGATGGAGCGCGTTGAGATGCGCCGCCTTGATCGCTCAGAACAATTTGCTCTAATTGCATCCCGTGAAGCCTGGAAAGATGCAGGTACGCCAGATGTGGATAAGGAAAGACTCGGCGTCGTAATCGCATCTGGTATTGGTGGAGTCATTACCTTGCTTGATCAATTCGATAATTTGAAAGAGAAGGGTGCGCGCGGAGTCAGTCCACATACTGTTCCGATGTTGATGCCTAACGGCCCTGCTGCAAACGTTGGCCTTGAACTGCAAGCCCGCGCCGGGGTCCACACACCTGTTAGCGCATGCGCATCGGGCGCCGAAGCAATTGGATATGCCCTGGAAATGATCCGCTCAAATCGCGCCGATGTAATTGTTAGCGGCGGCGTTGAGGCAGCAATTCACCAACTTCCGATGGCTGGCTTTGCCGCGATGAAAGCGCTTTCTACCCGCAACGATGCGCCAGAGCGCGCTTCACGTCCATACGATGCTGACCGTGATGGTTTTGTACTAGGTGAAGGCGGCGGAATATTAATTCTTGAAGAGTACGAGCACGCTAAAGCACGTGGCGCCAAGATTTACTGCGAACTAGTTGGCCAAGGGCTTTCCTCAGATGGTTATCACATCGCAGCTCCTGATCCAGATGGTTCAGGGGTACAACGTGCAATTAAATTTGCACTTAAAGATGCCAATCTTTCTACAAAAGATATTGTTCACTTAAACGCTCACGCAACCTCAACTCCAGCAGGCGATGTCGCTGAAGCAAATGCGTTGCGCTTAGCACTGGGCAAGGACGCAGATCACGTTGCGGTTTCTGCAACAAAATCAATGACCGGACATTTACTTGGCGGCGCAGGTGCAATTGAATCTGTATTCATTGTTAAGGCGCTCCAAGAACGTCTTGCTCCCCCAACAATTAATATTGAGAATTTAGATCCTGCAGTAACTATCGATGTGGTGCGCGATACTCCACGCTCATTGCCTGCTGGACAAATCGCTGCGCTCAATGATTCCTTTGGTTTCGGCGGCCACAACGTTGTATTGGCTTTCGCAACTCTATAAACTGA
>CAZLTK010000066.1:0-5563 GCA_964562535.1 uncultured Candidatus Planktophila sp. | reverse complement strand
CAGTTGCCAGCTTTGAACCCGCCATCGCGTTATCGCGTTCGGATTTATATAAATCTCGTTCAGCGCGAACCGATGCAAACTCTGCAGCAGAGACACCATCTTTCGAGGTGCGCCTGCTTGCGATGAAATAACCGAGAACGAGCCCGATAACGAGTGTAAGAATGGCCACTACTACGCTTGACATGGCCCTATCGTGGCAGGAAGCACTGACAATGGCGCGTAGGCTCTACTCCTTATGAGCCTGTCAATTGGAATCGTCGGACTGCCAAACGTTGGAAAGTCCACCCTCTTTAATGCGCTCACCAAAAATAACGTCCTCGCCGCTAACTATCCCTTCGCCACAATCGAGCCAAATGTCGGCGTCGTAGGCGTACCGGATGAGCGCTTAGCCAAGCTCGCAGAGATATTCGGATCTGAAAAGCTTCTACCAGCGGCCCTATCTTTCGTAGATATCGCAGGCATTGTTAAGGGCGCATCAGAAGGTGCTGGCCTCGGAAATAAATTCTTAGCCAATATCCGCGAAACCGATGCGATCTGTCAGGTAATCCGCGTCTTCAACGATGGCGATGTTGTGCACGTTGATGGGCGCATTGATCCAGGTAGCGATATGGAAACAATTAATACAGAACTGGCGCTCGCTGATTTACAGACAATTGAGAAGGCGCTGCCGCGTCTTGAAAAAGAGGCGCGTACCAATAAAGAGATTGCCCCAGTTGTAGACGCGGTTAAGAAAGCAGAAGCGCATCTGCAAAGTGGAAAGCCACTTTCATCATCGGGTCTTGATCTCGAACTTCTGCGCGATCTTCACCTATTAACTGCTAAGCCATTCTTATATGTATTTAACGTTGATGCCGCAGAACTTAACGACGGCGACCTGCGTAAGAAGTTGGCTGACCTAGTAGCACCAGCAGAGGCAATTTTCCTTGATGCTAAAACTGAAGCAGAACTTGCTGAACTCAGCGATGAAGATGCCCTCGAACTTCTGCAATCAATCGGACTGAAAGAGCCAGGACTTGCAACACTTGCCCGCGTTGGATTTAGCGTTCTTGGGCTACAGACTTATTTAACTGCTGGGCCAAAAGAAGCGCGCGCTTGGACAATTCATAAGGGTGACACTGCGCCAATGGCTGCCGGCGTTATCCATACAGATTTTCAAAAAGGATTTATCAAAGCCGAAATCGTTAGCTTTGACGATCTAATTGCCGCAGGAACAATGGCTGAAGCCAAAGCTAAGGGCAAAGTCCGCATGGAAGGTAAAGAATATGTAATGGCCGATGGAGACGTTGTGGAGTTTAGATTTAACGTCTAAATTTTTTTGAAGAAATTTTGAAGAAATTAAGCTCCGGTGTAGTGCTTAGCGATTTCACCAAGTGATTTATCAATAATCTCTAGACCAAGTTTCGCATCGGCCTCAGAGATATTGCATGGTGGGCATAAGTGAATGCGGTTGAAGTTATTAAATGGCATTAGCCCGTTCTTTCTACAGGCCGCCACTAATTCATTCATCGCCGGACTTGATGCGCCATATGGTGCAAGCGGTGCACGAGTTGCACGATCAGTAACGAGATCAACGCCCCAGAAAACGCCAACGCCGCGAATATCGCCGATTAACTTATGTTTCTTCGCCATTTCATGAAGCCCAGGACCAAGAATCTTTTCGCCAATGATCGCTGCATTCTCAACCATCTTCTCTTCCTTCATCACCTGAATAGTTGCAACAGCAGTTGCAGTAGCAAGTGGGTGGCCCATGTAAGTAAGTCCACCTGGAAAAACAGTCTCATCAAAAGTCTTTGCAACATCACCGCTGATTACAACGCCACCAAGTGGGATGTAACCAGATGTAACACCCTTTGCGAAGGTAATTAGATCTGGAGTAGCTGCTGAGTGCTGGAATCCAAACCATTTACCGGTGCGCCCAAAGCCAGCCATAACTTCATCTGCGATCCAAAGAATTTTGTACTTATCGCAGAGCGCACGAACGCCTTCGAGATAACCCTTGGGTGGAACTAATACACCAGCAGTTCCGGGAATTGATTCGATCAAAACTGCGGCAATCGTGTTTGGCCCTTCAAATATAATGGTCTGCTCAAGATGTTCTAGTGCGCGGGCACATTCTTCTGCTTCATCAGTTGCCCAGAATGAAGTGCGGTAAAGGTAAGGGCCCCAGAAGTGAACATGTCCGAACGCAAATTCATTTGGGAAACGGCGTGGGTCGCCAGTTGCATTAATCGCAGCGCCGGTGTTGCCGTGATAAGAACGGTAGGTAGATAGAACTTTATGTTTGCGAGTATGTAAGCGCGCCATGCGGATCGCATTTTCAATAGCATCGGCGCCTGCGGTTGTGAAAAATACTTTCGCAAACTTATCGCCCGCTAATTCAACGATGTCGCGCGCTGCTTGATTACGAACTTCGCTGGCATGCTGTGGCGCCATAGTTGTAATAACAGCGGCTTGTTCTTGAATCGCCTTAACAACCTTTGGATGTTGGTGACCGATGTTGGTGAAGACGAGTTGTGAAGAGAAATCTAAGTAAGTGTTTCCTTCGTAATCCCAGAAACGAGAACCAGCACTACCTGAAATAGGAAGCGGCTTTATTGCGCCTTGTGCTGACCAAGAGTGAAAAACAAATTCGTGGTCATCAGCTGAAATCGCTGCGCTCTTTGCTGGATCGTTAACTGCTTGCGACATCTTCCAACCTCTTCGTCTTTAGTTACTTTTTAAGAACCTTGCTGGGATCTAATAGGCATTTAGTATGTAGTAAATCACTCAAATAATGAAGAATTCTCATCGCCTCTACGCGGGCAATTAGTCCTTATGCAGAGCCTTTAGTACGATCGCCTCTTGTCTGAATGAGATTTCCTTATTCCTAGTGATGCCTAACGAAAGTTGCTATTTTGTCTAAGAAGCAAGCACACCTAGCTGGATTACCTGAAAAGAAGCGCGAAGACCTGCGCAACGTTGCCATCATTGCTCACGTTGACCACGGCAAGACCACTCTGGTCGATGCCATGCTTTGGCAATCCGGTGCGTTTGCAGCACACAAGGTTCAGGGCGAAGGCCAAGACCGCATGATGGATTCAATGGATCTAGAACGCGAAAAGGGAATTACGATCCTTGCCAAGAACACTGCGGTAAAGCGCGGCAACACAATCGTTAACATTATTGATACTCCAGGCCACGCTGACTTCGGTGGCGAAGTAGAACGCGGACTAGAAATGGTCGATGGCGTTATCTTGTTGGTTGATGCTTCTGAAGGCCCACTTCCACAGACTCGTTTCGTATTGCGTAAAGCGCTAGAAAAGAATTTGCCAGTTATTTTGTTGATCAACAAGGTTGACCGTCCCGATTCACGTATCGCTGAAGTTGTCGATGAAGCCTATGAACTCTTCTTAGATCTCGGCGCGAATGAAGAACAAATCGAATTCCCAGTTGTGTACGCATCTGCCAAAGCAGGTCGTGCATCTCTTAAGCGTCCTGCTGATGGTGGCATGCCAGAAGAAGAGAACCTCGATGTTTTATTCGACACCATCTTCTCTGCAATTCCTGCTCCTGTTTATCACGAAGGCGCACCACTACAAGCGCACGTTACAAACCTTGACTCATCACCATTCTTGGGACGCCTTGCACTATGTCGCGTTCGCGAAGGTGTTATTAAAAAGGGTCAGACTGTTACTTGGATTAAGACAGATGGAACCCAAGAGCGCGTAAAGATTTCTGAGCTTTTGATTACTGAAGCGCTAGAACGCGTGCCAGCACTTGAGGCTCATCCCGGCGACATCATCGCTGTTGCAGGTATTGAAACTATTACCTTGGGCGAAACTTTGGCTGATAACGAGAGCCCGCATGCACTTCCACTGATCATCGTGGATGAGCCATCTATCTCTATGACAATTGGTATCAATACTTCACCGCTAGCTGGCAAGAGCGGAAAACTCCTTACTGCGCGCCAAGTTAAGGGCCGCCTTGATGCCGAGCTCGTCGGTAACGTTTCACTTCGCGTTCTAAATACTGAACGTCCAGATACTTGGGAAGTACAAGGTCGCGGAGAACTTCAGCTTGCTGTTCTTGTTGAAATCATGAAGCGCGAAGGTTTCGAACTAACTGTTGGTAAGCCACAGGTAGTTATCAAGAAGATCGATGGAAAAATTCACGAACCGATGGAGCGTTTAACAATTGATGCACCTGAAGAATATCTCGGTGTACTTACTCAGTTGATGGCGCTTCGCAAAGGTCGCATGGAACAAATGGTTAACCACGGAACCGGTTGGATCCGTCTTGATTACAAGGTTCCATCACGTGGCTTGATCGGTTTCCGTACTGAGTTCCTGACCGAAACTCGCGGTACTGGTTTGCTCCACCACGTCTTCGATGGTTACGAGCCTTGGTATGGCGATATCCGTACACGTGCAACAGGATCACTTGTTTCAGACCGTATGGGAACAGTTACTTCTTATGCACTTTACGGAACACAAGATCGCGGAACAATATTTGTTGAGCCAGGAGATGAAGTTTACGAAGGCATGGTTATCGGCGAGAACTCTCGCAGCGATGATATGGACGTTAACTGTGTTCGCGAAAAGAAACTTACAAATATGCGCGCATCAGGAACTGATGAATCAGAGCGTTTGATTCCGCCAAAGAAGTTAAATATGGAAGGCGCTCTCGAATTCTGTCGCGAAGATGAATGCGTAGAAGTAACGCCTGCCGTAGTACGTATCCGTAAGGTTGTTCTTGATCAGAGCGAGCGCGCACGTGCGACTTCTCGTCAGAAGAAAGCCAACCTGGCAGCAGATAGTTAAGCCTGCACGCTTTAATAGCGTGTAATTGGAATAAAAGTCAGTGGTGTGGGGTTCAATACCTCATATGACCACGCCTTCCATAAAGCTCACTCGCGCACCCGCTGCGCCTGCGCTTTTGGAGCTAGATGCCACACAGGCAAAGGCGGCAGCACATCGTGGATCACCACTTTTAATTGCAGGTGGGCCGGGCACAGGTAAAACTTCGGTTTTAATCGAAGCGGCGTTATCGCGTATCTCTGCAGGACAAGATCCCGATTCAATTCTGCTAATTACTTATGGCCGCGAACGCGCATCTGAACTCCGCGATGCAATTGCACTTCGCACAACAGTGACGATGCACGAACCTCTTGCACGCACATTCCACTCACTTGCTTACTCAATTTTAAAGATGGACTCAGGCGATAACTACCACGAACCAATTCTATTATCTGGCCCTGAACAAGAAAACTTTATCGGCCAACTTCTCGAAGGCGATGTACAAGATGGTTATCGCCAATGGCCACCTGATTTACACGATGGTGAAGATAAGAAAGGCAATCCTCTTTTAACTCAAGGCTTCATTCGCGAACTCCGCGATTTAATCATGCGCGCTAACGAACGCGGCATTACTCCTGAACAACTGGCAGCACGCGGTGAAAAAGTCGGAGAAAAATATTGGGCACCGGCTGCTGATTTCTGGAAGCGCTACAAAGAAGTTATGGCGATCCGCGAAGACACGGCAGGTGATGCCAAGATGCGTATCGATCCATCTGAGCTAATTAACG
>CAZLTK010000065.1:0-5587 GCA_964562535.1 uncultured Candidatus Planktophila sp. | reverse complement strand
GCATCGGCAGCCTTTGTGAAGTGGCCGGTAGATTCGATGACGATATCTGCCTTAACTGATGCCCATGGAAGATTTGCTGGATCGCGATCTGCGAAAACTTTAATTGTCTTGCCGCCAACGGTGATTGTGTCTTCGGTGTGGCTTACTTCAAGTCCTAGGCGACCCAAGATTGAGTCGTACTTAAGGAGGTGAGCCAAAGTAGCGTTATCGGTTAGGTCGTTGATACCTACGATATTGATATTTGGGTTGGTTAGCGCTGCGCGGAAGAAGTTACGACCGATACGTCCAAATCCATTAATTCCAACATTAATCACGTGAAAACCTCGCTCTAGAAAGTGTCAGGACCCGCTGCGGATCGATTTAAATTTCCCATCTGGATTTACGGCGCTAAAACTGCCACAACGCAGACTGCCACAACACTGGGGTCGTGGCTAACCTTACCAGCCGAGCGGGGTAACTTCTGCCCTTGCTACTTTTCGGTAGCGTTAATTGAGCAAGTCAGGCGATAAGCCCGCTTCAGTATCTGGAATACCGAGTTCAGAGGCGCGTTTATCAGCCATTGCCAAGAGGCGACGAATACGTCCTGCGATCGCATCCTTGGTCATCGGTGGAGAAGCCAGCGATCCGAGTTCTTCAAGACTTGCCTGTCCGTGGCTGATGCGAAGTTCGCCAGCCTCTTTTAGATGATCAGGGATTTGTGGGCCGAGAATTTCCATAGCGCGTTGTACACGAGCTGCGGCGGCAACTGCGGCGCGTGCTGAACGACGCAGATTGGCATCATCAAAGTTTGCTAAACGATTTGCGGTTGCCCGGACTTCGCGACGCATGCGACGTTCTTCCCAAGCAAGAACACTCTCATGTGCGCCAAGGCGAGTAAGTAGAACTCCAATAGCGTCACCATCGCGAATAACAACGCGATCAACGCCACGAACTTCACGCGCTTTTGCGGTAATTCCTAAACGACGCGCTGCACCAACTAGAGCGAGTGCTGCTTCAGGTCCAGGACATGTAATTTCAAGTGAAGATGAGCGACCGGGTTCAGTTAGTGAACCGTGCGCAATAAATGCACCGCGCCAAGCAGCTTCGGCATCGCAGATATTGGCAGCGACAACTTGTGGTGGAAGTCCGCGAACTGGGCGGCCATTGCTATCGATCAAACCTGTTTGGCGCGCAAGAGCGTCACCAGCTTCGATTACTCGAACAACGTAACGAGAACCTTTGCGCAATCCGCTAGATGAGAGAACTGCGAGATCGCTATCGTGACCATAGATATCAGCGATATCTTTCTTGAGGCGACGCGCGCTCTGTGAAGTATCGAGTTCTACTTCGATAACAACTTTTCCTGCTGCAATATGAAGGCCACCAGCAAAGCGCAGAAGTGAAGATACTTCGGCTTTGCGGCAGCAAGGTTTAGTTACTGAAAGACGACTTAGCTCGTCTTTAACTGCTGCGGTCATTGCCATGGGCATATCCAAGCAGGGTTTAGCCCGCTATGTGTGCGAAAAGTGAAGTTAATTTCTTTGGATCATGATGGACCAAGGAACGTTGGTCACGTAGGTCGGCGATCAATAACTCTCCACCTGTACTTGAAAGATGGCGCTGTAGCTGATCGGATCCAGCGACAACGCTTTGATCTGCCACGATTAAATCAAAGCGCAGATCGGGAGCATAAGTGTGCAATATCTCTATATGTTCTGTAGCGGTATATCCGGCGTACTCCCCCGAATTGATGACTGGTCCATTTTCAGTTGCTGAATCCAAGTTAAGAATCAGAATCTTCTTCGCCTTCGCTGCAACTAAGGCATCGCGTTGTTGGGGAACCATCAGATGTGGCAGAACACTGGAGAACCACGAACCTGGGCCCATAACAATCCAATCGGCGGCGTCAATTGCACCAAGAGATTCGGATCGGGCTGTTGGATTTTCAGGAAGCAGGCGCAGACTTTCTAGGCGACCTTTAGCAGTTGCTACTTGTACTTGCCCCTTAACAATAAAGCGACCTGTTGAATTTGTGAAAGTTGCTTCTATATCAAGGGGTTCAACAGACATTGGTAGTACTCGACCAATAACTTTCAAAAGCGATCCAACTCGATCTAGTCCAGCAACTGGATCTTCGCCCTTATTCCACAGCGCCGCGAGCAGTAAATTTCCAACAGCATGGCCATCAAGTACGCCATCGCTTTCAAATCGATACTGCATGATCTCAGCCCAACTACGGCCCCATTCATCATCTGCGCAGAGCGCCGCAAGCGCCATTCGTAAATCACCAGGAGGATAAATTGAAAACTCTTCGCGCAGGCGACCACTTGAACCACCGTTATCTGCCACGGTAACAATCGCCGTTAAATCAGATGTTATTTGGCGAAGCGCTGAAAGTGTTGCCGCCAGACCATGGCCTCCCCCAAGTGCAACTACTCGTGGTTTACTGCCACTCATTCACGACCTACATCACGATGTGTAGCGTGTGCAGAAATTTCTATCTCTGATTTCTCAGAAGAAAGTTGTTTGGCAATTTCCTCAGATATCGCCACGCTGCGATGTTTTCCACCGGTACAACCTATTGCGATGGTTACGTACTTCTTACCTTCGCGAAGGTAACCCGGCATCATCTGGCGAATAACTCCGACATAACTCTTAACGAATTCCGATACACCCTCGCTGGTCAAAACTTTATTTGAAACTTCTTTAGTAAGACCTGTGAGTGGGCGAAGCTCTGGGATCCAATGTGGATTTGGAATAAAGCGGCAATCCAATACCAAATCAGAATCAACGGGAATTCCGTACTTGTAACCAAAGGAGAGAACATTGATACGGATCGCGTCCAACATTCCGGCTGAGAAGATTTCGCCGATACGTTTTTCTAGCTGGTGCACATTTAAATTTGAGGTATCAATAACTACATCCGCGCCAGACCGTAGTTCCTCTAGCTTGCCGCGTTCACGCTCAATGCCATCGACTATACGGTCTCTAGCTTGCAGCGGGTGTGGCCTACGAGTCGATTCAAATCGTTGTACCAAAGACTGATCAGTAGCGTCTAGGAAAAGTAAACGATAGGAGATGCCGTTGTCCTTTAATTTTTGAAGTGAGTTACTTAGCGCATCAAAGAACTTTCCACCGCGCACATCCACGACAACTGCTAGAGATGCGATATCTGAACTCTTAGTTTGAACAGCTAATTCAGGAAGTAAAGCAGGTGGCAAATTATCAACGACATACCAACCGAGATCTTCTAAGGCATGAGCAACGGTTGAGCGACCTGCACCTGACATTCCCGTTACAACAAGGAGTTCCTTCGTTGACATGGCTTTATTCTCCCTTGCGGCGCTCTCTTTGGCTACTTACTAGCTGTTGTAATCTCGCCGGTTTGAGTATTAACAATCTCCGCAACCGAGCCGTGCGCTGATTTCTGGAGATACTCAAAGATGATCTCGGCGATCTTTTCTCCGATACCTGGTGTCATTGCGATTTCTGCCAGTGTTGCTTTGCGCAGTGCGGCAACTGAACCAAATTGTTCAAGCAAGGCAGCGCGACGAGCCTGTCCCATCTGCGGAATTTCATCCAAAATGGATTCCAACATCACCTTTGATCTGCGCGAACGGTGGAAGGTAATAGCAAAGCGGTGGGCTTCATCGCGGATACGTTGCAGTAAATACATGCCTTCGCTGGTGCGCGGCAGAATTAGCGGATCGCTCTCACCGGGACGCCATACTTCTTCTAAGCGCTTAGCCAGACCGCATAAGGCAACATCGGTAACACTGAGTTCATCAAGTGCCCGTTGGGCAGCAGCAACTTGCGGCGCTCCGCCATCTACAACGATTAACTGTGGTGGGTATGAAAACTTACTCAACTTGCCGCCAATAGCCGCAACATCGCTCTCATCGACAGCGCGATCATTTAGTAAACGCTTCATGCGGCGAGTAATGACCTGGTGCATAGCCCTAGTGTCATCGGTTGCTTCCTTAGTGTCGATAATGAACCGGCGGTACTCGCTCTTCTTTGCCATGCCATCTTCGAATACAACCATTGATGCCACAACTGATGTGCCTGAGATATTTGAGATGTCGTAACACTCAATGCGTAGCGGAGTTCGCTTTAACTCTAACTGCTCTTCGATTTCTAGCAGCGCCTTACCGCTAACTGCTGCATCGGTTGCGCGCTTACTTAAGAATTGAATTAATGCGTAGTGAGCATTGCGTGCCACGGTCTGCAGAAGCTCGACCTTCTCGCCACGTTGCGGAACCTTTATCGAAACCTTTGACCCACGAAGATTTGTAAGCCAGGCTTCTAACGCTGCTTGGTCAATCGGCTCACGATTTAGATAAATCTCATTTGGGATATCAGTTGGAGCGCTCTGGCTGTAAATAGAGAAGAAGAGTGAAGCGACTTGGTCATCACCCTCAAGGGCGCGCTCTTGATCAACAATCCACGAACGCGAACCCTTGATTGATCCACGTCGCACCATGAATATCGAACCAGCAGCGTGAAGGCCTTCTTCATGGATTGAGATGAAATCTCCATCTAGATCATCTGAGAGATTGCCTTGGGTCGAACGTTGCGCTTTCTCAAAGGATTCGATCTGATCGCGAATACGCGCTGCGCGTTCAAACTCTTCACGTTCAGATGCTAGATCCATCTCACTGCGCAACTTAGGCAATATATCTTCCATACCTTTCTCCATAAAGGCATCTAGCTTTACTGCGATCTCCCGATGTTCGTCAGGTGTAACCCAACCGACGCAAGGTGCGGCGCATTTACCGATATCCCCCAGTAAGCACTGGCGCTTGCTCCGCTTAGCCCGCGCGAAGTTTCCTTCAGAGCAAGATCGAACTGGAAAGACTTTGAGTAGTACTTCATAAGTATTACGGAGCGCCCAGGCATTCGTGTAGGGGCCGAAGTATTTAAGTCCAGGGCGTTTCTCCTTGCGAGTAATGAAGATTCGCGGAAATTCATCTTGCATGGAAATAGCAAGGTATGGATAAGACTTATCGTCTTTGAACTGCACGTTATAAGTAGGTTGATATTGCTTGATCCAAGAGAATTCCAGAGCCAGCGCTTCGAGTTCGGTAGCAACGATCGTCCAATCGACACGGACCGCTTCGTTAACCATACGGTGTGTCTTACGCGCGAGATTCGAACCAAAGTAAGTGGTTAAGCGATTCTTTAAATTCTTGGCCTTGCCTACGTAGATGACTTTATCTTTGCCGTTATAAAAGCGATAAACCCCGGGATCTTCTGGGATCTCCTTCGGGCGATAACTAGCTGGATCAGCCATTTACTTAACGGCAGTCTTTTTCTTAGCCGGTGCGCGGTTGGTAGCAAGCATTTCGGCTAGGAAGTTACCTGTGTAACTCGCTTTAACTTTTGCAACATCTTCAGGTGTTCCTTCGGCAACAACCATGCCGCCGCGGAATCCGCCTTCAGGACCCATATCGATCACCCAGTCAGAGCATTTGATCACATCAAGGTTATGTTCTATTACAACTACAGTGTTACCTGAATCAACAAGGCGGCTGAGAACGCCAAGCAACTTGCTGACATCTTCGAAGTGCAGACCAGTTGTTGGCTCATCCAAAACGTAGATCGTGCG
>CAZLTK010000064.1:0-5679 GCA_964562535.1 uncultured Candidatus Planktophila sp. | reverse complement strand
TGGGCTTACATCCACGGACAACGCGGAGGATCTGCACCAATCGCTGATTTACAGCGTGAAATGCGCCTTATTGAAGTGTTGGTTGCAGGGCGTACCGAGAAGATCTTCGCCGCCGCACATGATTTAAGCCAAGGTGGTTTATCAGCAACGCTTACTGAAATGGTCTTGCGCCATAACGTAGGTGCAAAGGTAACTTTGGAAAACGTCGGAGTTGCACTAATCAGCGAGACTCCAGGTCGTGTTGTTGTTGCAGTTGATCCAAGCCAGGCTTCGGCACTTTCTACACTTGCAAATAAACACTCAATCGCGATTACTAAAATCGGATCAACTGGGGGCGATGTGTTGGAGATAAATGACGCCAAGATTTCTCTTACTGAACTCCGCAAAGCCCATACTGAAACTTTCTCAAAGTTGTTTGGATAAATGATGCGCGATCCTAAAATTCTCGAAGCGGTGAAGCAGAGCCTGGCGCTCTTAACCGAACGTGCTCCGGGTCGCGCAATCGAAGTCCGTATTCCGCCATATGCCGCGGTGCAATGCGGAGATGGTCCGACTCATACGCGGGGCACTCCACCAAATGTGATCGAGATGAACGCCGAAACTTGGTTGGCACTTGCCAGCGGTGAGCGCAGTTGGGCAGATGCCATGTCTGCTGGTTTGATTAGCGCATCTGGTGTTCGCGCAGATTTAACTGATCTATTGCCGTTGGAGGTGAAGTCATGACACGTCGCCCTGATGGTTTACTCAATCACAACGTTTTAGATGACGATAAAGCGCCACAAGATGCCTGCGGAGTATTTGGAGTTTGGGCACCTAGCGAAGAAGTTGCCAAGTTAACTTTCTACGGACTTTACGCGTTACAACATCGCGGACAAGAATCTGCAGGTATCGCAGCATCTGATGGCGAAAGAATTTTGATCTACAAAGATATGGGTCTGGTATCGCAGGTCTTTACTGAAACAGATTTAGCTTCACTTACAGGCGATCTAGCAATTGGCCACTGTCGTTACAGCACCACCGGATCAAGCACCTGGGTTAACGCTCAACCAACGTTAAGACCCACTAAATACGGCACTTTGGCGCTAGCCCACAACGGCAATCTCACCAACACTGGCGATCTTGCAGAAATGGTTCAGAAGCTCGAAGGCGATAACGCCAAGAGCGGTCGCGGTGCAACCACTGATACCGAGATCATGACCGCGTTAATTGGTCTGCAAGATGAGAAGAACGTTGAAGCAAGTGCCATTGCTGTCCTGCCAAAGTTAGAAGGCGCATTCTCACTCGTCTTTATGGATGAGAAAACTTTATACGCAGCACGCGATCGCCATGGCGTTCGTCCTCTTGTTATTGGCAAACTCGAACGCGGCTGGGTGGTTGCATCCGAAACTGCAGCGCTAGATATTGTCGGCGCAGCATTTGTTCGCGAAGTTGAACCAGGTGAGTTCTTAGCAATTAACGAAGATGGAATCCGCTCGCAGATGTGGGCGACACCAGATCCCAAAGGCTGCATCTTTGAATACGTTTACTTAGCGCGCCCAGATACAACAATTGCTGGACAGGGTGTTCATGCAACTCGCGTTCGCATCGGCAAGCGTTTAGCAATCGAAGCGCCAGTTGAAGCAGACCTAGTTATTCCAGTTCCTGAATCCGGAACGCCAGCGGCGATTGGATATGCCCAGCAATCAGGAATTCCATACGGCCTTGGTTTAGTTAAAAACTCTTATGTTGGTCGCACCTTTATTCAGCCATCACAAACCATTCGCCAGCTTGGTATTCGTCTTAAGTTAAATCCACTACGCGAAATCATTGAGGGCAAGCGCATTGTGGTTGTAGATGATTCGATTGTTCGCGGAAATACGCAACGCGCAATTGTGCGGATGTTGCGCGAGGCTGGGGCACGAGAGATTCACGTGCGCATTTCAAGTCCACCGGTGGAATGGCCTTGTTATTACGGAATCGATTTCGCTTCCCGCGCAGAATTAATTGCGAGCGGTCTGGAAATAGAAGAGATCCGTCGCTCCATCGGCTCAGATTCACTTAGTTATGTGTCGATGGAAGGCTTGATTGCTGCAACAACCATCGATGAAAACAAGCTCTGCACCGCTTGTTTTACTGGCAAATACCCGATCGCAGTACCTGCCGATATGTCAGAAGGAAAGATGCGCCTTGAAGTTACAGAGATAGTGAAAAACCATGAGCACATATAAAGATTCAGGCGTAGATATCGATGCTGGAGATCGCGCCGTTGAATTGATGAAAGCTTCGATCGCAAAAGCCACACGCCCCGAAGTGCAAGGTGGCATTGGGGGATTTGCTGGCTTATTTGATGCTAGCGCTATAAAGAATTACAAGAAACCACTTCTTGCAACATCAACTGATGGTGTAGGAACTAAGACTGAGATTGCACGTCTGATTGGTAAGTACGACACCATCGGTGAAGATCTAGTTGCAATGGTTGTCGATGATCTAGTTGTTTGTGGTGCAGAACCACTTTTCATGACCGATTACATCGCAGTCGGCAAAGTTATTCCGGAACGCATCGCTGAAATTGTTAGCGGTATTGCTCGTGGTTGCATAAAAGCAAACACCGCGTTAATCGGTGGCGAAACTGCCGAACACCCGGGTTTACTTAAAGAAGATGAATTTGATATCGCAGGTGCGGCAACAGGCGTCGTTGATTCAAATAAGCAACTTGGGTCTCATCGCGTTAAAGCAGGGGATGCAATCATTGCGATGCCGGCAAGTGGTTTCCATGCCAATGGTTACTCTCTAGTGCGCCATATCCTGGCCACACAGAAACTGGATCTCAATAAGACTTATGAAGGCCTAACAAAACCACTTGGCGAAATTCTCTTAACTCCAACCGAGATTTACACCCTTGATTGTTTAGCGTTAATCAAAGCGCAGCGAGAAAATATCCGCACTTTTTCTCACATCACCGGAGGCGGTTTAGCCGATAACACAGCACGAGTTATTCCAGATGGCTTAATCGCAAAGTACGACCGCAGTACTTGGGCACTTCCCACCGAAATGGATTTCCTGGCAACAATCGCCGGAGTTCCACAGTCGGATCTCGAGCGCACCTGGAACGCCGGCATCGGTATGGTCGCCATCGTCGACCCCGCTATCGCTGATCTGACGATCCGCTCACTGGCCGCCCGCGGCATGAAAGCCTGGGTGGCAGGCTCAATTCACGCTCAAAACGGCCCTGGCGCCGCTGCTTTGGAAGGTAACTACAGGACGCGATAACCTTCGCGTCTTGACGAATTTCACTTTGGTAAGGAGGTCGCCCTATGGGTCGCGGCCGTGCAAAAGCTAAACAGACAAAAGTCGCCAGAGATCTCAAGTACAACTCTCAGGAGATGGACCTCGATCGCCTTGCGAAAGAACTTCATGGCGAAGATCCTTCAAATAAATCTCGCGATGACGAAGATCCCTTTGCTGAAGGAAATTACATTCCACGTGCTTAATATCTCGCGGGTAAAGTAAAAGCCGTGAGACCAACTCCGTACGTAGCATCACTTCGAATCTACGAACCACTTTCTGCATTCGAACCAGCAGATCGTCTGCGCTGGCAAGATTTAGTTGTAGATGAGAATTCAACTCGCAATGAACAAAAGTTGGCTTTGCGCCGTTTAGTTTTTCCAGAACCTCCTGCCGGTCGCCCTGATGGCGCACACATTTTAGATATCGATGGCGTTCGTTATATTTCACCATGGTCAACGGCAACTCGTTGCTGGGCAGCCCTTGATGATTTTAAAGATTCACTTCCATCATCTGTCACACCATTTTTCTTGCCGCAGAATTTGGAAGATGTAATTACTGCAGGCGTTGATTTAATGGAAGATCGTGTTCCGCATATCATCACTGAAAATTGGCTTATTCCACCGCGTTGGTTCTCTATGTTTATGCCAGAAGAACGAGTGCGTGGCGTTGATCAAGATGGTCCGTTCTGCATAATGCGCGCCAAACTTTCTGATGCGATTGCGCGCACCCAGGTTGCACACCAAACAGTCTTAGGTGCATTTGGTGAAGGATCGGTTGAAGCCGAGATCGAACATTTACTGGAATGGCTTGAAATGTTCCATCAGAAATCGCTCGTTGAACTCGATTACGGCGGCCTAGCTGGATATCTCGATCTCGGAATGAAATTAGCTGGAGAAGAAGCCGGTATCGAAGCAGATACTTCAGTCGAAGATGTCTTGCACTCACTCTCTGGCCTTGCTGCAGGCGATGGACAGATGGCAGGTCAGGGCTACGAGCGATTAGTCACGCGCTGGCGCATGGTTCAAGGCTTCGAATCGGCAATCTAGCCGCACTTCTGGCTATTGCTATATACGCTCACTTTGGCGGATACTTCCGACACTCGTTACAAATCGGACATCGCCTCCGAGCATTGCCTGAGCTAGTGGAAAAGGTGCATTATGAATCGTCTGCCAGATGCAGAAATCTTGCTCACCCCACGCGAAGTTGCTGAACTATTCGGCGTTGATCCAAAGACAGTTACACGTTGGGCAAAAGCCGGCAAGTTAACTTCGATCCGCACACTCGGCGGCCATCGCAGATTCCGTAAATCCGAAGTAGATGATCTTCGTAATAACTATTTTAAGAGCGAAGATAAGTAACTAACCAGATGGAATATTCAGTTTCGCAATTCCTTTTACTTGGCGCGCTCACATTTATCTTTGTTGGTGCCATAACGCCGCTAATGCGCAAGATCGCAATCAGCGTCGGCGCAGTTGATGCCCCCAACTTGGCACGTAAAGCGCAGAAAGAGCCAGTCCCCTATTTAGGTGGCGTTGCAATCGCAATTGGCGTTATCGGAGCTTCTTACGGATCTCTGCTCGCAGTCGACTTTTCAATGGAGACATTTCGTTTAGCAAGTTTTGTTTTAGTCCCAGCGATGGCAATTTCGCTTATGGGTTTAATTGATGACCTAAAAGGTCTCGAACCATGGCCACGTTTAATCGCACAAACTGCAACCGGTGTAATCGTTGCGGTAATTCTGACCACAACCGACACCATGGGCGTCGCCTTTAACAACACCTTTTTAAACTATGCGGTTTCCGTCCTCTGGATCGTTGGCGTCTGTAACTCAATCAACTTCTTCGACAATTTAGATGGTGGAGCTGCAGGAACAGTTGCAGTTATTACCTTCTTCCTATTCTTTATCGCCTACGATCGCCAACAAATCTTGGTTAGCGCCCTTGCAATAGTTACCGCAGGCGCCACAGCAGGATTTCTTATGTGGAACCGTGCTCCAGCCAAGATCTATATGGGCGATGCCGGCGCGCTCTTTCTCGGAATCATCATCTCTGTGCTCACTATTCGCTTAAGCCCAGGCGTTGTTCCGCAAGTAAAATCTTTTGCGATTCCATTGGCGCTGATGGCGGTTCCGATCTTGGATACAACTGTGGCTGTCACTTCACGCATTTATCGCGGTATTTCACCGTTTCAAGGCGGCACCGATCACCTTTCACATCGCCTAATGCGCGCTGGCTTACAACGTCGGGCAACTGCATTTACTTTGTGGGGATTTGCCGCCTTCTATGGCGCACTTGCACTCGCTATCTACACCTGGCCAGATACCTTGGGTTATCAATTAATGGCACTTGGTGGCGTTGCTTGGCTCGTTAAATTGATTTACTTCTTACGTATTCCATCTGAGGGGTAGACTAA
>CAZLTK010000063.1:0-5737 GCA_964562535.1 uncultured Candidatus Planktophila sp. | reverse complement strand
TTGAGTGGAAATCACGCTGAAATCGCTAAGTGGCGCGAATTACAAGCGATTGAGCGCGCCAAAAAGAATTTATAACTAGTCAGTAACCACGTCATGGGCTTAGCGTTGACCTATGAGCGAAGAGTCAGCAAAGATCCAATCCCGACTCATCCGCGATCTTGAGCCAGTTGTTGCAGTTGAACTTGAGCGCCACCTTTCCGTACAAAAGAATTGGTATCCACACGAGTATGTCCCATGGTCAGAAGGTCGCGACTACGCCGGTCCTTTAAATGGTGATGCGTGGGAAGCAAAAGATTCACGGCTTTCACCGGTTGCGCAAGATTCTTTAGTTTTAAATCTTTTAACTGAAGATAACTTGCCGAGCTATCACACTGAGATTGCAATCTCGATGGGTCGCGATGGCGCATGGGGAAATTGGATTGAGCGGTGGACTGCTGAAGAAGCGCGCCATGCGATTGTGATTCGTGATTACTTAATGGCTACACGTGGAGTGGATCCATACGAACTTGAAGATCTGCGTATGGCGCATATGTCCTTGGGATATCAGACGCCATATGAAAACGATATGTTGCACACGATTGCCTACGTTTCATTCCAAGAATTAGCAACCCGTATTTCCCACCGTAATACTGGAAAAATTTCCGATGACCCAATCGCTGAGTCAATGATGCAGCGCGTTGCCTTAGATGAGAATCTCCATATGTTGTTCTACCGAAACACTCTTTCGGCAGCGCTAGATATGGAACCAAATGCTTCCATGCGTGCAATCGCAGATGTTGTAACTAACTTTGATATGCCTGGAGCAAACATGCCGGGCTTTGGTCGCAAGGCAGTCCAGATCGCTCTGGCAGGTATTTACGACTTGCAGCAACATCTCGATGATGTCGTATCTCCGGTGCTTCGCGCCTGGAACGTCTTCGAACGAAATGATCTATCTGGCGATGGCCTAGTCGCCCGAGATGAACTCGTCGCCTTCATGGAGAAATCTGGAAAAGAAGCCGCCACCTTTAACGATAAGCGCGAAGTGCACTTTGAGCGCTTGATCGCACGCGGCCAAAACCCAATCCGTATCCAAAAGTAAACTTTAACTTTTAATTCAAGGTAGATTTGCCCTATGTGTAGATTACTTGGATATGTAGCAACCGAAGAACGTACCTTTGCAGATGTTGTTGGTGAAGGTTTTGAAAACTTTGTAGAACTATCCAAAGAGCATAAACATGGCTGGGGAATATCAGCTTGCTCAACTGATACACGTAAGACTGAGCTTGTTCGCGACTTAACTCTTGCAGCAGAAAGTGAGAAGTTTGCCGAATCTTCTACGAATTTGAAGTCAGATGGCGCGCTATTGCACCTTCGCCTAGCTTCCAAAGGTTTGACGGTAGATCTTTCCAATAACCACCCATTTATCTACGGTGATTATTCCTTCATGCATAACGGAACAATCAAATCGATTGAATCAGTACAGAAGTTTGTCGATCCGCGCTACTTGGATAAGTTCACTTCAACCACTGATAGTGAGCGCTATTTCTTTACTATCTTGAGCTGTATTGATGAACTTGGTTTGATTGAAGGTGTTCGCAAAGCGGTAAAGACCATTTCTGCCAATTGTGATTTCACAAGTATCAACTCAATGCTCATGACCCCCGATACCTTTATTGCGGTCTGTGAATTCAATGAGGCTGATTCGACTGAATGGACTGTAGATAGCCATTACGAACTTCGCTATAGCGTTGAGGATGGTGTGATCAAGGTGGCATCGACCGGTTGGGGTAAAGATCACTGGACTCGTCTAACCAACCATTCAATCTTGGTCGTCAATCGCAAGGATTTGAGCTTTGAGGTATTACCTCTCTAACTCACAGCGATACCCTTCTCCTCATGGCCCGCACCTACGCAGTCGAAACTTATGGCTGCCAGATGAACGTTCACGATTCTGAACGCATCGCCGGACTTTTGGATGAAGCGGGTTATCTGCCAGTTATTCAAGGCGAACAAGCTGACATCGTTGTATTCAATACATGTGCAGTACGCGAAAATGCTGACAACAAGCTTTACGGAAACTTAAGTTTCTTAGCGCCGATTAAAAAGGCTAATCCCAATATGCAGATCGCAGTTGGCGGCTGCTTGGCTCAGAAAGATCAATCGATAATCCTTCAGAAGGCTCCTTATGTGGATGTTGTCTTCGGCACTCATAACGTTGGGTCGCTTCCGGTACTTCTTGAACGTGCTCGTATTGAAGAAGAATCGCAAATCGAGATTAAAGAAGCGCTAGAACATTTCCCTTCAACCCTTCCCGCGCGCAGATTCTCAGCCTTCACCTCATGGGTTTCAGTTTCAGTTGGCTGCAACAACACTTGTACTTTCTGCATCGTTCCAACGCTTCGAGGTATTGAAAAAGATCGTCCCGAAGCAGATATTTTGAAAGAAGTTCGAGCACTGGTCGATCAAGGCGTTATTGAAATTACCTTACTTGGCCAGAATGTAAATGCCTACGGTGTGGAGTTCGGTGATCGTGGCGCCTTTGCCGCGTTACTTCGCAAATGTGGCGAGATAGATGGGCTAGAGCGGGTGCGCTTTATGTCGCCACATCCACGCGACTTCACCGACGATGTCATTGAAGTAATGGCAACAACTCCCAATGTGATGCCGCATTTGCATATGCCGTTGCAATCAGGTTCGGACCGTATCTTGCAAGAGATGCGACGTTCTTACCGCTCAAGTCGCTACCTTGGCATCTTGGATCGAGTTCGTACGGCGATGCCGCACGCCATGATTACAACCGACATCATCGTTGGTTTTCCAGGCGAAACTGAAGAAGATTTTCAAGCCACTCTTAATCTAACAACCCAGGCACAATTTTCGGCCGCTTACACATACAAGTATTCAATCCGTCCCGGAACTCCAGCAGGTGTAATGCCAAATCAAGTACCGGAAGCGGTTGTTGGTGAGCGCTACACGCGTTTACATGAACATCAACAGAAGATTTCACTTTCGGTAAATCAAAAATCTATCGGCCAGACCCATCGCGCGCTGGTTTCAGAAGTTGAAGGTCGTCGTGATCAAGTGCAGGCTCGGTTAACCGGAAAGACCGAAGATTTCCGCTTGGTGCACTTTGATGCGACTAGCCAAGCGCGCCCCGGAGATTTTGTAGACCTAGAGATAACAGATGCTTCAGCACATTACTTAATCGCTAAAGAGTTGGCACATATCAAAACTCGCGGGGGAGATGTCCACGAAGCGCGCACAAAGCAAGGACCGACTGCAACTTCGCTAGGTATTCCGACTCTTCGCAAGACAAGTTCCGCTGAATAACTCAACTATGAAAACGATAGTTATTTGTGGAGCTACCGCCACCGGTAAAAGCGATCTTGCGGTTGCTCTTGCTAAAGAGATTGGTGCGGAGATAATCAATGCCGATTCAATGCAACTCTATCGGGGCATGGATATAGGAACCGCGAAGTTAACTCTGGAAGAACGAGGCGGCATCGAGCATCATCTACTAGATGTCTTGGACGTTACCGAAGATGCAACGGTTGCCTGGTACCAAGAGCTAGCGCGAAAGAAGATTGCCGAGATTCACGCGCGTAAAAACCATGCGGTGATTGTTGGCGGAACTGGCCTATACGTAAAGGCGATTCTTGATGATTTAAATTTTCCAGATACCAATCCAGAAGTTCGAGAGCGTTTAAATCAAGAGGCCGAAGAATTCGGAGTAGCCCGACTTTTTGAACGACTGCAACTTCTAGATCCTGCAGCAGCTGCGGCGATCGATATCCAAAATGTGCGCCGCGTAATTCGAGCTCTGGAAGTAATTGAGATTACAGGACAACCATTTACCGCCAATCTTCCACGCGAAGACTCATCCAAGTATCCAGATGCGCTGCAATTTGGCCTCGTTATGGATCGCGAGAAGCTAACCGAACGCATCGATGCGCGCGTTGATTTAATGTGGCGCAAAGGCTTGGTAGCCGAAGTTGATTCGCTAATCACCGAAGGAATCACCAAAGCAACCACCGCAAGGCGCGCACTTGGTTATGCGCAAGTTATCTCCATGCGCGCAGGTGAGATCAGTGAGGATCAGGCGATGGAAGAGACCAAACGCGCAACAAGGCAGTATGCCCGCCGCCAAGAGACTTGGTTCTCTCGTGATGCGCGAATTAAATGGATTTCACCGATCCAACCGCGTTTGGAAACGGTTCTGCAGAAGATAAACTCAACAACGTAATGAATACTCCAATTATCGCCACCTATGGCCATGGCACCGAGAACGATTTTCTTGTGGTCTTTGATCCTGAAGAAGAGATATCAATAACTACTTCACAGACGGCTGCGATGTGTAACCGTGAAACTGGAATCGGCGCAGATGGCCTAATCAAAATTGGTAAGCGCGATGGTAAATGGTTTATGGATTACCGAAATGCTGACGGATCACTGGCTGAAATGTGCGGTAATGGCATCCGCGTCATGGCGAGATATTTAGTTGAGCGCGGCCATCAACCTGAAGGAATTTTCGCGATCAATACCCGAGATGGCGTAAAACATCTACGTGTTCCAGCAAAAGATGATATTTCTGTAAATATGGGCAAAGTTATTGATGAAGGCGAAGCAATTACCGCCTCCGTTGAAGGAAAGATCTGGAACGGATATCACATCAGCGTAGGCAATCCTCATGCAGTGGTTTTTGTCGAGAAGATTGAAGATGTGGGATCGCTTAAAGATGCGCCAGTAGTGCGCCCACGAGATATCTACCCAGAAGGCGTTAACGTTGAATTCGTTGAAGTAACTGCAAATCAAGAAATTAAGATGCGCGTGCATGAACGGGGTAGCGGTGAAACACGTTCATGCGGAACCGGAACTTGCGCAGTCGCACTTGCTGCAACGCTTCACACAAACACTTCTCTGCCCGCCCGCTGGGTTATTCACCCTCCAGGAGGCAGATTGGTAGTAGATATCGATCCGCATGCCAATGCCACATTGACTGGCCCCGCAGTGTTGATCAAGGATGTCGATATAACCGATTACTTGCAGGATGCATGAGTAACGACCAACCACGCAATAACGATTTATTTGAAGAGCTACTTCGCGAAAGCGCGCGCGTGGCGGCTGATTTTGATGCCGATGAAAGTGAATACGATCCTGATCCGCAACAAGAGCTAAGCGATCGTCATGCACTTCGCCGCGTAAAGGGATTTTCTACTGAACTACAAGATATTTCTGATGCCGAATATCGCCAGTTACAACTAGAACGCGTTGTTCTTGTCGGCGTTTGGACTGAAGGCAGCGCCGAGATGGCCGAGAATTCGCTCGCCGAGTTGAAAGCGTTAGCTGAGACTGCCGGTTCGGAAGTTCTCGATGGTTTGATCCAGAGAAGAGATAAGCCAGATCCTGCAACGTATATCGGCTCTGGAAAGGTAATTGAACTTCGTCAGATAGTTGCATCAAGTGGTGCGGACACAGTTATTTGCGACGGTGAACTATCTCCATCACAACTGCGACAACTTGAAGATAAGTTAAAGGTAAAAGTTGTAGATCGGACAGCCCTTATTCTCGATATCTTCGCCCAGCACGCTAAGAGTAAGGAAGGTAAGGCGCAGGTAGAACTCGCGCAGATCGCCTACTTACTTCCTCGTCTACGTGGTTGGGGTGATTCACTTTCCCGCCAAGTTGGTGGTCGCGCCGCCGGTGGTGCAGGTATCGGTGGACGTGGTCCAGGTGAAACCAAGATCGAAACAGATCG
>CAZLTK010000062.1:0-5845 GCA_964562535.1 uncultured Candidatus Planktophila sp. | reverse complement strand
ATCGCAAGGCACGTATGGGACGTAACCCATTCACAGGCGAGACAATCAAGATCAAAGCTTCAAAGAAGGCTCGCTTCTTGCCTGCAAAGGGTTTGAAGGATGTCATCTCAGGTGAGCGCAAGCTAGGACCGGCTCCAAAGCCAGAACCAAAGCCTGTTGCAAAGCCTGCAGCTAAGAAGGCTGCACCAAAGAAGGCCGCTAAGAAGTCAGCGAAGAAGGCTGCTCCTAAGAAGGCTGCAAAGAAGAAGTCAGCACCTAAGAAGGCTGCTAAGAAGGTTGTAAAGAAGAAGAAGTAATTCTTTCTCACTTTATAAAACTTTTTAGAACTGGGGTCGGCGCTTGCTGGCCCCAGTTTTTCTTTGCCCACTAAGATTTAGATATGGCCAAGATGCGCGTTTCATATGCGCCACCGACTGGCAATCCTCTTGGAACAAATACCACTTTTAAAATCTGCGCAGCACTCTTGATCCCCATAATTAACATGATCACTAGGCGCACCTGGATCGGCGCTGAGAATATTCCAAAGACTGGCGCGGTAATTGTCGCCAATAACCATCTCTCATATTTCGATGTTTTAAATTTTGCGCACTTTCTCTACAAGAATGGCCGCGCCCCAAGATTTTTAGGCAAAGTTGGTGTCTTTAAAGTTCCAATCATCGGCCGCATTCTGCTGGCAGCCGGCCAAGTTCCCGTTGAACGTGAAACACCTAATGCAGGCAAAGCTGTTGATCACGCCAAACGTCTTTTGGAGTCCGGACATTTACTTGGTGTTTATCCAGAAGGAACTCTCTCTCGAGATGCAGATCATTGGCCGATGATTGCTAAAACTGGATTAGCCAGACTCGCACTAAGCACTCGCACTCCCGTTGTTCCAGTTGCACAATGGGGCGCACAAGTATTGATGCCGACATATTCGAAGAAGATTAAATTATTTCCACGTACCCAGATCACCATGAAAGCGGGAAAGCCGGTAGATCTCTCCAAGTGGTATGGCAAAGAAGATGATCAGCAAGCACTTATTGAGGCAACCGCAAAAGTTATGCGGGAAATTACCACCTTGCTAGAGGAAATTCGTGGTGAGAAGCGACCTGAAGTAATCTTTGATCCACATACTTCTGATTTACCTCGTACAGGTAATTTTAAGAAGAAGCGCAAAAAGGTGGCAGAGAAGTAATGAGCAAAGTAACGGTATTCGGAGCAGGCGCATGGGGTTCAACCATGGCACAAGTTCTATGCGATGCCGGAAACGAAGTTCTTCTCTGGGGGCGCAATCAAGAAGTTGTAGATGAAATTAATTCCTCGCATACCAACGCTAAGTATTTAGCGCATCACATATTGCCCACAGAGCTAAAAGCCACCTCAGATTTAGATGAAGCCTTCGCCTTTAGCCAAAGTTATGTTTTAGCGATTCCATCTTCGCAATTGCGTGCAACTTTAAAGGAGTGGAAACCACGCTTCTCGGAAGGTTGCTTGGTGGTCAGTACCTTAAAAGGAATTGAAATCAGCACCCAACTTCGTATGACTGAGGTAATTGTTGAAATTCTCGGCCCACATAGAGTTGCGATGATTACCGGACCAAATTTGGCTGACGAACTAGTGCTGCGCCAACCCGCTGGAGCGGTGGCTGCAGCAACTACCCAAGCTACCTCTGAAGAAGTTCGTGCACTATTTCGTACACCTTACTATCGCGTCTATACATCAGTTGATTTATTAGGTTGCGAATTAGCGGGTGCAATAAAAAATGTAATTGCTTTAGCGGTTGGAATTTCTATCGGTATGGGCTTTGGAGAAAACACTCAAGCTATGCTTATTACTCGCGGCCTAAATGAAGTTGCCCGGCTTTGTGCTGCGCACGGGGCAGACCCACTAAGCGCTGCGGGCCTTGCTGGAATGGGAGATTTAGTTGCAACTTGTGGTTCTCCGCTTTCGCGTAACCGTACATTCGGCGAACTATTAGGTAAGACTGGTTCCATGGAACAAGCGGTTGCGCAAGGAGCAAAGACGGTAGAAGGCGTTTCCTCATCGGGGGCGATTGTCGAAATTGCCCACCGCGTTGGAATAGAAGTTCCAGTTATCGAATCAGTTGCCGACATCGTTAATGGCTCGCTCACGCCGGCTCAGGCGCTGCAGCGCTTAATGGCGATTACAACGCAAGCGGAAAACTTCATTCGATGACTAAGCGCGTAGCAATTATCTGTGGCGGTCGCTCCAGCGAACATGAAATCTCATGTATTTCCGCCGGCGGAGTCCTTTCTGCGATTGATCGCAGCAAATTTGAACCCGTCCTGATCGGCATTAGCAAGAGCGGAAAATGGTTCTTACTAGATGACAAATCTTCTCTCACAATTAAGAACGGCGTTCTTCCTGTTATTCCAGAAACTGGAAACCCCGTTTCATTAGATGCATCAGGTTTTATTAGCGCTGGAGTTAACTTAAAGATAGATATCGTCTTTCCTTTACTGCATGGGCCGTACGGGGAAGACGGGACTATTCAAGGCTTGCTGGAAATGGCCGATATTCCATATGTCGGCTCTGGAGTTCTTGCATCAGCAGTTGCTATGGACAAGTCATTTGCCAAGCCGATCTTCGCTTCTCACGGAATTAAAGTTGCAGCTGGTTTTGTCGCTCGCGCATCTGATTGGGCAAAAGATAAATCAGCGATTCAAAAACAGGCAGACCAACTTGGCTATCCGGTATTTGTAAAGCCGGCACGTGGTGGATCAAGTCGTGGGACAACAAAAGTCAAATCAGCCACCGAATTTGCTGCCGCTCTGGAAGAGGCACATACCTTTGATCCAAAAGCTATGGTCGAGCAAGAAATTCGTGGCAGAGAAATCGAATGTGCAGTTCTTGAAATTGATGGAGTTGCTAAAGCATCCCTTGTTGGGCAGATAAAGATCGATCCGAAATACGATTTTTATAACTTCGAAGCTAAGTACCTGGATTCTGCAACGACCATCGAACTTCCGGCCGAAATTGATCAGAAGATTAGCGATCAAATTCGTGCCAAGGCGGTAGATGCATTTATCGCACTGGGCTGCAGCGGCCTAGCTCGCGTTGACTTCTTCTTAACTGATAACAATGAAGTCGTTATTAATGAGTTAAATACAATGCCAGGCTTTACCGCCACATCGGTATTCCCAAAGATGTGGGCAGCAACCGGTGTGGAATACACAGAAGTTATTTCCCATTTACTGGCGTCAGCGCTCACGCGCAGCAACGGTGTGCTGGGAAATTAAATGAAATCTAAGCCCTCAAAGTTTTTAACAAATTTCTTGGCCGGAATTGTTCTTGTTGTCTCACTCGGTACTGGAGCACCTGCTTCAGCAGCAGATGCTTTCGTTTATACTGATTTTGCGGCAAATGATTTCGGGCTCTGGAGTCAATCTTCAATCTACGGACAAGATCGAAAAGGCAGTAACAAACTAGAAGACTGGAAGCAATTATGGTGTTCCGGTTGGGATGACCCAAGTTGCAGCGTTTACGATAATTTATTTGCGGATTTGATCCTTAGCCCATGTTTGAACGAAGCAGATCGAGCATGTCTTGAGGGGATAGAGGCAAAGAATTCAAGTGGAGCGCTTGAAAAGTTAACGCTTTATGGTGAAGCAACATCCCAAAAGATCGCCAGATATCAATTTAAGAGCGGATCGAATCTGGTTGATGTTCCAGCAGGCGGGGGACTTTCTATTTGGAAGAGTTCTGAAAAGAACGCCGATGGATCAGATCGGTTGTATGCAGCGCATATTCTATTGAGATATATAGCGACATCTAGTAGACAGTCTGGTGAAGCGACAGACAAGATTGTGCTCTCGGATTTCAAAGGTCAAATTTACCCGGTGACGTTGAAGTCAGGTGTGATATGCAAAGAATTTGTAATCGGATCACAGTGCATTGATTCCATAAATTTTACAGGCAACGAGAAGTTGGCCGTAACTCTGCGCATGAATAAGGATTTAACAGGTTGGATTTTTGGGCGAATGCAAAATTCCGAATTCGCCGTTACTTCGCTCGATGCCGGCTATAACAAGATCCGCATTGGTGGCGACGTAACTTTGGTACCAGAACTAGCGGCAAAGGTAGCTAAATCGGATATTAGTAAAGATCCAAAACTTGAGAAATATCTTCGTGATTTTTTCACGTATGGTCGTCCAGGTGTTTCGGTACCAAATCCAGGAAGCGGTTCGTTTAACGATGGAAGTATTGGAGGGTATCAATCAACTTCCTATGAAGGCTTCCTTGCAGCACAAACCACAACTCGCCTGATCTCGGTTAACTTTGATAAATTTGCGCTCTTCTCAGCTTTTGAAGATCAATTAAAACCATTTTCGCCTCCTGCTAGCAACAATGGTAGAAACATTCTCCGAGAAACAAATTCAATTTTTTGGAATTTCGGAGCCAACACATACGTAGGAAGTAATAAGTGTTCTGCAGATAAGTCTAAATTGCATGGCTTGGTAGTGACCAACGCATCAATTTTTGAAAACGGACCACCAGAGTTTAAGGATGGGTCACTTAATTACCGCGTAGCAGGCGTACACAACAATTTAGACGGCTCTGAATTTAAAGGTAGGTACACCTATATCGTTAGATCTGATACCGCACGTTGTTATTATGGGTTTTCCAATGCTCCAATAGAAGCAAGAGTTGAGGTTCTGTCCTCCAACAACACAACTCAAGTGGCTTCGGTTTTGGTCTCCGAAAAAGATGGCTTCATAAAACTACAGGCCGATAACTTCACTTTCTCGTCCCCGACCATCAAGGTGAAATTCTCTCAAGATAGTGCTCAGCCAATTGCGACCACTGCAAAAATAGCACCGAAGAAAAGTTCGACAATTACCTGCATCAAGGGAAAAACGAGCAAGAAAATTACGGGAGTAACCCCGAAGTGTCCGGCTGGATATAAGAAGAAGTAAGTCTTAGTACGTCACAGGGCAAGTTAGGGTGCGTGTAATACCCGGGACTGCTTGAACCTTAGATAAAATTGCGCGACCAAATTCCTCCATTGATGGAGACTCTGCGCGCATGATTACATCGTAAGGACCTGTAACTCCTTCAGCCAATGTAACGCCGGCGATAGCAGAGACAGATTTTGCAACGCTAGATGCTTTGCCAACTTCGGTTTGAATCAAGATGTATGCCTGAACTGACATGGTGGTCTGCCTTTCTCGTGAGAACTTCGCCGTTGAAGGTAAGCGCAAAGGTACCCCATGTTCTAGTCTTGGCGCTATGGCGATTACTGATGGAGGCTTCAACGAAGCGCAAAAAAACGCTAGCGGCTTCAACGAAGCGCAGGTAATCGCGCGCCTGAAAGAGATTTTTACATCAGATGATCCCCGAATTTATCTTGGGATTGGCGATGATGCAGCGGTTGTATCTGGCTCCAAAGCCCAAGTTTTAACAACCGACATGGCCGTTTCCGGAGTTCATTTCCGAACCGACTGGTCGAGTGCTTTTGAAATCGGGCGCAAGGTAACGGCGGCAAATACCGCAGATGTTTTAGCGATGTCAGCTAAGCCCGACTACCTACTTGTCGCTGTTGCTCTGACTGGTTCCGAGCCTATGGAATGGATTACCGATCTTGCGCGAGGGATTAAATTTGAAGGAGATCTTGCAGGAGCCCATGTAGTTGGTGGTGATATCTCCCGCGCTGATCAAGTAGTTATCTCAATGACTGCGATTGGTTCTACTAACAAAGCGGTAACTCGAAGTGGAGCAAAGCCAGGAGATGGCATTTATTTATCATCACTTACGGGGTGGTCGGCGGCTGGTTTGGCGATTTTAAGCTCTGGATCAAAAGAAAATATGGAGCATGCTCAAAAAGCACTTAGCGAGTTTAAATCCC
>CAZLTK010000061.1:0-5863 GCA_964562535.1 uncultured Candidatus Planktophila sp. | reverse complement strand
CCATTTATTCTCATCGCACGAGTTGCAACTGGCGATCAACCGCTAAGCCTCGACATTTGCGAGCGTTTACTTCTCGCCGAATTCGGGGGATCAGATTCGATTTCATTGCGCCGGATTCGCACCGCGCTATTGGCTGCGCGCGATGATGCCACCGATTCACGTGGAGGAACACAACTCTTAATCGATGCCATCGATAAAGGCGAAATCAACATTGAAGAAAGCGCAGCGCTCACCCGTGTTCATGAACTCTTGCTCGCTGCTCGTAAAGTTTTATCGAAGAAAGATGCTCGCCCCGAAGATTTACTTTGGGCGATTTGGGATAACGCAAAAACTAGCGACAATGAAAAGTTAAGCACCGCTTGGCGCAACACCGCACTACGTGGCGGCAATCGTGGCGCTGCAGCCGACCGCGATCTCGATGCAATGATCCAACTCTTTGATTCTGCACAGCGTTTCTCAGAGCGTTTTCCATATTCCAAGCCATCAGCTTTCCTTGACGAACTTTCTCGCGAATCAATAGTTGGCGACATCATCACTGCACAAGGCGTTCGCCCCGATGTTGTTGAAATCCTCACCGTGCACTCTGCCAAGGGGCGCCAGTGGGAAGTCGTTGCCGTTGCTGGTTTACAAGAAGGTGTTTGGCCAAACTTGCGTCAACGCAGTTCGTTACTCGGCAGCGAAAGACTTGTAGAACGCGAACGCCATGGTGACTTAGCGCGCTTAGAACTTGATCTCATTGCTGCTGGTGCGCTGGCTGAAGATGAGCGTCGTTTGCTCCATGTGGCTGTAACCCGTGCCCGCCAGGCTTTAATCGTCACAGCGGTGCAGCGCGAAGATGACGAACCATCCGCCTACTTTGAAGAACTCGATAACACCGGAGATCTCGATACCCCCGTAATTACTAAGGTTCCACGTCCACTTACAACATCAGCACTTGTTGCAACCCTGCGCCAGAATTTAAGTGGAGATTCAGCAGAAACCGCCGCATCAATTTTAAAGACCCTCTCCCAATCGCAAATCACTTCAGCAGATCCAGCGCACTGGACGGGCTCACTTCCAATTTCTTCAACGGACACCGTGGTTGCAGCCGATGAGTTAGTACCAGTATCACCATCAGGAGCCGAAAACTTTACCGAGTGCGGAGTCAAATGGTTCCTCGAACGCAGTGGTGGAACTAATGGAGATTCAACGGCGCAGATCTTAGGTTCGGCGATTCACGAATTTGCACGGATCAAAGTAGAAGATCCATCAATCTCTGAAGTTGATTTGATTGCAAAACTCGAAGCCTCTTGGTCTTTGATCGATCCAACCGAAGGCTGGATAAGCAACTCATCCCTTAAGCGCGCGGTAAAGATGCTGGAACGCTTTAGTCGTTATCACGCCGCCACAACTCGCGATGTTGTTGGCGCAGAACTTAACTTTAAGATTCAGGTCGGTCGCGCCGAAATCCGCGGTAGCGTCGACCGCATTGAAGTTGACTCAGACGGTAACCATTACGTAATTGATTTCAAGACTGGCAAGACTCAGATCACCGCCGAAAAAGCGAAAGAGAACTTGCAGCTTGCTTGCTACCAATTAGCCGTTGCCCTCGATGGCTTTGATAAGAAGTTATCCAGTACTTCCTCATCGGGTGCTGAACTCGTTTACCTCGCGAAAGATTCAGTAAAGGTCACAACTCGTCAGCAATACAAGATCGATGAAGTCGAAGTTAAGGCAAAGATCGAGGAAATCGCTGAAGGTATGGGAGCTGAAAGCTTCCAAGCGCGGATCAACACTATGTGCGAAAACTGTGTAGTTAAGGCCTGTTGTCCGATCCAGATCCAGGGCCGGACGGTGATCGAATGATCGAGAAATACTCACCGCAAGATATCGCTGCCGCGCTGCAGAAAGTTGGCGCCAAGGTTTACAAACCAACTGATGAACAAAGCGCGATCATTTCTATTGCATCTAATCCGCTCGAACCTGCCGTTGTTATCGCGGGCGCTGGTTCAGGTAAGACCGAGACCATGGCAGCGCGCGTAATTTACTTAGTTGCCAATGGCTTTGCGCGTCCTGATCAAATACTTGGTCTGACATTTACCCGTAAAGCTGCTGGCGAACTTGCGATCCGTATCCGCACCAGACTTCGTCAATTGCGTGCTGCCAAGTTAATCCCGGAAGACACTCCTCTTGAAGTTGCAGTTACTACCTATCACTCTTATGCCGCGCGTTTACTTTCCGAGCACTCAATTCGCTTTGGTATAGATGCTGATATCCAACCAATGGGCGATGCTGCAATGTGGCAACTTGCTAACGATATTGTCCGCAATTGGGAAGATGCTTCATATTCAAATGAATCTGCCGTTGGCACAGTTGTTGAAGATTTGCTTGGTTTAACCAAATTGATGCTCGAGCACCAAGTCTCACCCGAAGAAATTGCGGCAGCAGATAACGAAGTCCTTGAGCAATTGGCACAGATGTCTGGTGCTACAAATCCAGAGGTACGTAAAGTTAAGAAAGTTCTCGAACAACGTATTGCTCTGTTACCCATGGTTGAAAGATTTATTCAGCGCCGTCAAGAGTCCGGTCAACTCTCCTTCGATGATCAGATGTCACTTGCGGCAGATATCTCAGTAAAGTTTCCTGATATCGGCGAACTAGAACGCGCTAAGTATTCCGTTGTATTACTTGATGAATATCAAGATACTTCGCAATCACAAGTTCGGATGCTCTCATCTCTCTTCGGAGGCGGCCATCCCGTTATGGCAGTTGGCGACCCATGCCAGGCTATTTACACATGGCGCGGAGCCTCTGCCGGCACTATAAATTCCTTCGGAAAGTACTTCCCTAAGGCTGCCGGCCACACTGGTGCTGAACGCTATTCACTACTTACAACTTTCCGAAACGATAAGACAATTCTTGAACTGGCAAACGTTGTTTCAGAGAAGATCCGCCGTGAAAGTGGCGCAGATGTTCCACCACTTACTCCACGTCCAGGTGCTGGCGATGGTGAGTTAGTTTGCGGAGTATTCGAAAATCTAGATCTCGAAGCAACTGCGATTGCTGAATACTTCACATCGCTCTGGTTTGATAAAGCACGTTTAGCAAAACCTGCCGAAAAGCGTTCTACCTTTGCTGTGCTCGTTCGCAAACGCTCTCAAATTGCAACTATCGAAGGCGCACTTCGCGCCGCCGATATTCCAGTCGAAGTACTTGGACTTGGTGGACTTATCCATGTTCCAGAAGTTGCCGACATTGTTTCGATGCTCCGCGTTATCGCAGACCCCGATTCAGGTGCAGCTTTGATGCGCCACTTAGTCGGCCCACGCATCAACTTAGGCGCAAAAGATTTAGCTGCCCTCGGTGCTTACTCACGCAATCGCGCGAAAGGTTCACGTGCTGAAAGTAAGTCTCTGATCAAGAAGATCGCCGCCGGTAACCCCGAACAAGCAGAAGCTGATGACCAATTCTTAGGTTCACTCATCGATACCCTTGATGAAATTGGTGGCGCCGATAAATCCACATTTACCGAGATCGGTTATGTACGCTTAGTTAACTTTGCATCTGACTTGCGACGTCTGCGCTCTCGCGCTGGCGGCACCATTACCGATTTAATTAATGAGATCGAAAGTTACTTAAGTCTAGAAACAGAAGTAATGCTTCGCGATGGCACAGGCTCTGGTCGTCGCCACATCGATCGCTTCTTAGATGAAGCCGGAAAATTCGCACGTAGCGGCGGAACTTTGAATTCATTCCTGCAGTGGCTCGATATCGCCGGCAAGGAAGAAGGAGGCCTGAAATCAGCGGCCCCAGAGGTCCGCAGCGATGTCGTGCAGATCCTCACCGTTCATATGTCTAAGGGCGCCGAATGGGATGTGGTTGCAGTTCCAGGTCTTGCTGAAGGAACATTCCCGGGTCTAAATAAGAACGATCCCGATAACTGGATCACCAACGAACGCCACATTCCATTTCATTTACGCGGTGACCATCTTGAGCTTCCACGTTTCTCATTTAATGGTGCAACTAAAAACTCTGATGCTGGTAAAGAGATTACAAAGTATGCAGATATCTGTAAGGCAACCAAGACCCGTGAAGAAATTCGTTTGGGCTACGTTGCATTTACTCGTGCCCGCACTCATTTGATTGCAACAACCTCTTGGTATCGCGATGGTAAGGATTGGGTCGAACCATCTTCGATCTTTGAACAAGTCGCTTTAGTTGCAGAGCAACACGGCAAGATCATCAGCGAGGTTCCGCGTCCAGATAAAGATGCCAAGAATCCAGCGCTTGAAAATCCGCTGACCGGTATCTGGCCACGTGATCCTCTTGGTGACAACCGTTCGGCATTTAACGCAAAGGTAGAACTCGTCAAGAACGCGGCGCCACTTGATCTAGCTACTGCGCAATCAGTTGATATCGAAACCGCATCATGGATTGAAGATGCTCGGGCGCTAATTCAAGAGCGCGCACTTGGCGTTAACGGAGTTCTCGAAATTCCAATGCCGCCACGACTTTCTACTTCAACACTGGTTGCACTGCATAAAGACCCCGAAGAGTTAGCGCTTACGATTCGCCGCCCAATGCCGCGCCCACAAGATCAATACTCACGTCGGGGTACCGCATTCCACTTATGGATCGAACACCACTTCAACGCCGCCACCTTATTTGATGACGAAGATTTAGATTTCCTTGATCCACTCGAACCCGATCAAACACTTGAATCGCTTAAGCAAACTTGGTTGGCATCTGAATGGGGCAACCGTTCACCAGTTGCTGTAGAAGTTCCATTTGAGGCTGTTTTAGGCGGGGTTTTGATCCGCGGCCGCATCGATGCGGTCTATGAAATCAACGGACGCTTTGAAGTTATCGACTGGAAGACCGGTGCAACAACGCTCGGTGAATCAGCGGCGGTACAGCTGGCGGTCTATCGCTTAGCGTGGGCGAAGTTAAAGGGCATCGATCCTGCACTTGTTTCAGCCGCATTCCACTATGTGCCGATTAGCAAAACCGATCGCCCAGCAGATCTCTTAAGTGAAGCGCAGTTGATCTCGCTAATTACCGGCGCTAATTAATTTCTGCGCGCAGCGGCAAGTGATCGCTGATGCCGGTTGCAATTGTTCCTAAATCTTTAACTTGATTGTTTGTGCCATGGGTTAATAGATAATCAAATTGAATCTTGGCTCCCCATGATGGATAAGTATTTTGCTCGATCAGCGATTTCCAATCCGAGCCCACGACCGGCAGATTCTTCGGCAGATTTAAATCACCAAGTATCAGCGGTTTGGTATCTGTGTCTTGCGAAATCTTGAGCGCCCAACGTTTTAACTTCTTCAACTGAAACAAATTCACACCCGGAACAAATGAGAGATGGGTGTTAAATACTGTCCATCCATTTGCCAGCGTTGCACCAAGTGCTAACCGTGGTTCGTCATGGACATAGATGGCACGGATCTTTGGCTTGCTACTTGTCTCACTTTCAGTCGGAACAACCAGTGGCATACCAACAACTGAATTTCCTAAATCAAGGCGATGCCATTTAACAACTGGAATAGTTGAAGCAATTGCTATTCCGTAACTTCCCTCTAGAGAGTTATTCTCACCGCTAACTATCTGCGGATCTGAGCCATTTAACTTTCGCCATTTCTCTCCAGGTGTTCCGATGATGCTTGGCGCAAAGGCCCAATCTTTAGCGCCGATGGCATCTGCGATATCTGAAATCTGATTGCGCGAATTCGATCTCGGTAATTTGTAATCAACTTCTTGAACTGCAATTACCTCGGTCTCGAGCTGGCGCACTGCGGCGGCTAGGGGCTCCTGGCTGGGCCCGGCCGAAAGTGGCGGGATTGGCTGGCCGTGGAGCAGATTCCACGAGGTGATGCGCATA
>CAZLTK010000060.1:0-5942 GCA_964562535.1 uncultured Candidatus Planktophila sp. | reverse complement strand
TGCGGTTACCGACGGATTCGGTGCCATCCTTAAGAGTTTCGATGCGACGGATATCTAGGCGAACAGATGCGTAGAACTTAAGTGCTTTACCGCCGGTTGTAGTTTCTGGTGAACCAAAGAAGACACCGATCTTTTCGCGGAGCTGGTTGATGAAGATCGCAGTTGTCTTTGATTGGTGAAGTGCGCCAGTAATCTTGCGGAGCGCTTGTGACATAAGGCGTGCCTGCAAGCCCATATGTGAATCGCCCATTTCTCCTTCGATTTCAGCGCGTGGCACCAGTGCTGCAACTGAGTCGACGACAACGAGATCAAGTGCGCCAGAACGGATCAACATATCCATAATTTCTAGCGCTTGTTCGCCAGTGTCTGGTTGTGAAACAAGAAGTGCATCGATATCAACGCCGAGCTTCTTTGCATACTCTGCATCGAATGCGTGTTCAGCATCGATAAATGCGCAGATACCGCCGGCCTTTTGTGCATTTGCAATTGCGTGCAAGGTAAGTGTTGTCTTACCTGAAGATTCTGGTCCGTAGATTTCTACGATACGTCCGCGTGGTAGTCCGCCGATACCGAGTGCGATATCAAGTGCGATAGAACCTGTTGGGATAACTTCGATGATCGCATTTTGGCGATCGGACATTTTCATTACTGAGCCCTTGCCAAATTGACGTTCGATCTGGGCGAGTGCGGTGTCGAGCGCCTTTTGGCGATCGGAGGTGTTTTTCTCTTCGGCTTTATTTGCTTTTTCAGCAGCCACGTTTTGCTCCTTTAGATAAGAACGTCTATGCGTGATGCATATTCGTTGGTAGTCGGCCCAGAAGGTACGGAACTTCACTGACGGCCTACGAGGCTTATTGAGAGCCTGTGGGCGGTAACTGTGGAACCGCTCTGGTTGTGCAGGGATAACTTTATCCGAACATCTGTTCGAAAGGTAGCAGGCGCCACTGACAGCGCCTTTAGGCGTGTCGCATGGCAAGATGCCCACGTGTTGATCCTGCTGCCCCCTTCTGAGAAGAAGGCCCCGACCAGCAGACCAACGCCCGCGATCAACGTCTACACCGGTGTCCTCTATCAGGCCCTCGGCTGGGCAACGCTTAGCCCGGCGGCGCGTAAGCGGGCGGCGAGCGCAGTCGTGATCATCTCGGCTAAGTACGGAGCAGTGCGCCCAGACCAGTTAATCGAGAGCTACAAGGCGAAGATCGATAACAACGCGATGCGCGAGCCGGTCGCGAAAATCCTAGACCCAATCAAGACCCCGCTAATCGTGGACTGCCGATCATCTACTTATAAAACGGTCTGGCACTCCCCCATAGATAAAACCGTTGAGATTCAGATTTCAACTGTGGTCGATGGCGTGCGCAAAGTCGTAACTCATATGTCTAAGAAGACCCGTGGCGAAATCACGCGAGCGCTCTTGCAATCCCGGTCGGTGCCTAAGACCCCGGAAGATTTATATGCGATCGTTTCAGAGAAGTATCCATGTGCGCTGACGCCGAGTGATGGAGTTAATCCCTGGGTCTTGGAAGTAATCGCTGTTTAATGCGATTACTAATTTAGTTTCTAGCTAAATATCCCCAAGCCAAGCTAGCGGCGACTGCTACCCAAATTTGATATGGAACCAGTAATAGACCCATGGTGAGCGATGCTCTAAAGGTCAGAAAAAGTACTGGGATTGTCAGAACTGCAGTCAAAGTTAAAGCTGTTGAGGCGTATAGGAAATTATGCGGAACATAGAATTGATAAGCCCAGATTAAAGCGGTGATTACGCTCAAACCAAAGAAAACCAACCAAGTTACATTTTCAAATTTACTTAATGATCTGGATACTTGATAAGCGGCGATTCCAAGAACTGTGAAGTTATATGGCCAGATCAGCCCGAAGATAGCGCTCGGTGGCTGCCATGATGGACGGTTGAGAGATGCATACCAACCTGGTGAGGAAGAGACCCAGATTCCTGAACCGAAGGCATAGATAAAGACAAAGAGAATTCCAACTGCGGCTGCGATTAATTTGAAATCCACAGTAAGAATCTAACGGTATTTCTCGGTTTCGACAGGACATTGTTTACATACTGCCCGCCAGATTTCAGCAGCTTCAAATCCATCTTTAAGAGCTTCATCGACAGTGCGGCTGCCTAGTTCGCTGATCGCAATATCTTGCGAGAAGGAAGGAGCCCATTGCGCACCAAACGAAAGAGTTAGACGTTCACGAAGATCGGAGATGCGCATTTAATCAATATTTAAGATTTAAAAGAGGGTGCGATCGACTAAGAGTTCGGCTTGTTCGCGTGACTGTGCTGGGGTTAGTGGTTGCATCGCTTGCCCCATCAGCCAGCGCATAGCAACGCCTGTGCCTGCTGCAGATTTAGTTGCGTTGTACAAGCACTTTGCTAATTCGAGATAAAGAGGGTGTTCGGCGTGAGAGAGCATTTCGGTAAGCGCTGCCTTATCGTGAATGCGCATCGCAGATAGCGCGCCATCTGTTGAAATGTAGAGGGAGAGTTTTTCCAAGGCATCAGCCGGCGTACCCGCTTTATTTGCCAGGTCAATCATGAACTCAACTTCAGCGGTAATCAGCGCTGATATGACTGCTGATTTATCGCGGTAATGGTTATATAAAGTTGCACGAGAAACTTGTGAAGCATCCGCGATTTCGATCATAGAGATATTTGATAGACCAAATTGTGAAATCAATTTTTTAGCGCCTTCTAAAATTGCGCTCTCGGTACGGCGGTGAGTTGCGCCCTGTGTCGCGTACTTAGGCTGCGTCGACAACGGACAACTTCGCACTCTCTTGAGACTTGAGCTCAAGTGAGACGTTGGTAATCACAGAAGAGAGAGTTAGATCTAGCGCTTCACAGATTGCATTTAAAAGTTCTGAGGAAGCTTCCTTCTGGCCGCGTTCTACTTCAGAGAGGTAACCGAGTGAGACACGTGCTTCGCGTGCGACATCGCGCAGAGTGCGTGACTGTTCAGTGCGGGCAGCGCGCAGGGTCTGGCCAACTGCAGTGCGTAGTAGCGCCATGGTGGTCATCCCTTCTCTTATTTATCGCGTTGTCTAAGGATACGCGCAAATGAGGCGATCGCGCTTGCTACGGTGGCGTTTCGCACAACTTCACGTTCACCAGAGAGCGAAAGTTCTATTACTTGAACTATCGGGCCAACGAAGGCTACGAAAACTCGGCCGGCATCAGAGCCATCGGATGGCCCAGGTCCTGCGACGCCAGTGGTTGCAATCGCCCAAGTGGAACCAAATGATTTATTGGCACCGTGCCCCATAGCAACAGCCACTTCTTCGCTGACAACTGTGCGTTCTGCAATCACTGATTCATCTACGCCCAAGTGTGAAACTTTTATCTCGGGACGATAAGCAGTTAGTGATCCAAGGAAAACATCTGAGGCGCCCGGAACAATTGTTAGCGCGTTGCTTAACCCGCCTGCCGTTAGCGATTCAGCAGTGGATAGCGTTTCGCCACGAGCGCGCAGCGAGTCGTGGATATCGGAGACAAGGCCGAGAATCTCTTTTGAAAGCTCCATGGTGGCTCCGAATTAATCTAATTGGTGGTCTGAGGTTTGAAGGCAGATCGTACATAGTATGAACCGGTCACGATAGTCAGTGCGATCGCAATATACATAAATCCATCACGGAACCAGTAGAGCGAAGGATCTAGCGGCAGAACATAGAAACCTGTTCCGAATCCTTGGAAGGCAGCCTTAATCTTTCCGCCTTTATTTGCTGGAATTACTCCCCGCTTAACAATGGCTAATCTAAAGAAGGTTATTCCGATTTCGCGAGCCAAGATCACGATTGTGATCCACCAAGGCATACGGTCAAGAATAGATAGACAGATCATTGCCGTTCCGACCATCGCCTTATCGGCAACTGGATCTAAAAATTTACCAAGTTCGGTTATCTGCTGGCGGCTGCGCGCTAACTTGCCATCGACAATATCTGTCAGACCTAAGATGAAAAATATCCACCACGAAATAATCTGCCAGTTGTAATCATCTCCCCCATTCATGAACAGAGCGACGGCGCCGAAAGGAATTAGAACTAGTCTTGCAATGGTTAAAGAATTGGGGGTAATAAAAGAAGGAAGCCTCACAGCGCTCGTGCCACCAAATCTGCACCCATGGAATCAATCACCACAGCATCAATGTATTGGCCAACCTTGAAGTTGGTGCCAATAAACGAAGTAGTGCCATCTACTTCTGGGCCTTGGTGTGCGGCGCGACCTTCTTGTAGCTCTTCATCCTCAATAAGGACGCGCACATTCTCGCCGATACGGCCGGCTGCGCGCAGGGAAACCATCTCATCGGCCAGTGAAGAAAGGGCTTCAACGCGTTCGCGATTAACTTCTTCGGCAACCTTATCTGTTAGATCAAGGGCCTCAGTATTGTCTTCATCCGAGTATCCAAAGATGCCGATCGCATCTAGCTTTGCAGCGCTTATGAAGTTGGCAAGATCGTCATAATCTTCTTGCGTCTCCCCCGGAAAACCAACGATAAAGTTCGAGCGAATACCTGCTTCAGGTGACAGCGCTCTGATCTGAGTAATCAGATGTAAGAATTTTTCAGAATCCCCAAAGCGGCGCATTCGGCGCAAGACAGTAGGGCTGGTGTGCTGGAATGAAAGATCAAAATACGGCGTAACTTTTTCATTCTCAATCATCGCTTGCAGCAGTGAAGGGCGCATCTCGGCTGGCTGCAGATAAGAAAGGCGTACTCTCTCGATACCCTCAATGGCAGCGAAGTCAGGAAGTATCTTCTCCATCAACTTTAAATCACCGAGGTCTTTACCATATGAAGTTGTATTTTCGCTCACTAAGAAGAGTTCAGTGACTCCGTTCTTGGCGAGCCATTTTCCTTCTTCGATGATTTCGGTTGGCTTGCGTGAGATAAATGAACCACGAAAATATGGAATTGCGCAGAATGAACAACGGCGATCACAACCAGAGGCAATCTTTAGCGGTGCCCAAGGTGCATCACCTAAACGTTTGCGAAAGAGCGAACCGCCTGCGCCGAGTGAAGATGCGTATGACTCATCTCGATTTTCTTGTAGTGCTTCTTGTCGAGCAGCGGGACGATCTGCAGGTGCGATCGGTAAAAGTGAGCGACGATCGCGCGGCACGTGTGGGGTATGCGCATTTCCAGAAACAATTGATTGCAAGCGGGCTGAAATATCTTGGTAATCATCGAATCCTAAAATGCCATCGGCTTCAGGTAACGCTTTAGCTAACTCTTGTCCGTATCGCTCGGCCATACATCCAACGGCAACCACCGCTCGCGTAGTTCCGTGGCCCTTTAAAGAATTAGCCTCGAGTAAAGCATCGATTGAATCCTTCTTTGCAGATTCAATAAAGCCGCAAGTGTTAACAACTGCAACTTCGGCATCCTCGACTTCGCTCACCAGGGTCCAGCCATCGGCTGCTAATCGGCCGGCGAGTTCTTCGGAGTCGACTTCATTACGGGCGCAGCCCATTGTAACTATTGCAACAGTCCGACTCATTTGTCAGATGGTACAGCGTGCAGAGATTACTTGGATCTAAAAGTCTTACGAATCTCTTGGTTACGGGCACCGAGCGGCGCTAATTTCTCTCCATTTAGCGTTAAATCTAGATCTCCGGCATTGCTTAGATAAATACTTATAGATGTTGGTGCGCTAAAGGTCTTGGTGTCACCTTGAAAAATAGGGTCCTGAAAAAGTGTTTTACCACCTGCGACTACATGAATATTTGAACTTCCTCGCGTAGCCGAAATTGTTAACTTCATTTCGCCATCGGCTGGCGCAGGAACGTTTTCAGTCGTTGCAGGCTCTGTGGCCACAGTTGAAGCAGAAGCCGACTGCGTTGGTGTTGCAGATGGAGTCGAGGTAACGATTGGAGTAACTGTGGTCTGGGAATTAGAAATAATGACTTGGCCCACGGCAATCGCAGATAAGAG
>CAZLTK010000059.1:0-6010 GCA_964562535.1 uncultured Candidatus Planktophila sp. | reverse complement strand
TCGCCCTTCAATCCGAAGAAGCGATGGAAGCGTTTATGAACTTTATGGCTAAGAAGGGTAAGTAATGACAATCTCTGGAGATCTTTCAGGAAAGCGAATCTTTGTTACTGGTGGATCGCGCGGCATTGGTCTAGCAATAGCCCTACGCGCAGCGCGCGATGGCGCATCTGTTGCAATCGCGGCCAAGACATCTGAACCCAATCCAAAGTTACCTGGCACGATTCATTCAGCCGCACAGGAGATTCGTGATTCAGGCGGAATAGCGCTACCAATCCAATGCGATTTAAGAGATGAAGATCAGATCGTCGCTGCAGTAAATCAAGCCGCAGAAGAATTTGGTGGCATCGATATTTTGATTAATAACGCAAGTGCCATCAACCTAACGCCGACTGAAGCCACACCAGCTAAACGTTTTGATTTGATGTTTGATGTAAATGTGCGCGGCACTTTCTTAACTTCACAGGCTGCGATCCCACATCTTCGCGAATCCGCAAAGGCCGGACGCAATCCTCACATTTTGACTCTATCTCCACCGCTTTCCATGAAGGCGAAATGGTTTCAGCACCACGTGGCATACACAATGGCAAAGTATGGAATGTCGATGTGCGTACTCGGCATGTCAGAGGAATTCCGCAAAACCGGCATCGCTGTAAATGCTCTCTGGCCACGCACCGCTATCGATACCGCAGCGTTGCAGATGATTCCCGGCGTCGATACCGCCGCCTGCAGAACGCCAGAGGTTTTGGCTGATGCAGCTTACGTAATTCTAAATCGCGAATCCAAGGATTGCACTGGAAACTTCTTCGTAGATGATGAAGTTCTAGCATCTGTTGGCGTTACCGATCTCGAGAAATACTCAGTAGTTCCTGGGACAACGGATTTTCTTCTTGACTTCTTCCTCGATTAAAGATCACCAACAGGTACTGGCTCTTCTTAACGAGACCCCAAAGTATTTAGAGATCTTTACAACATATTCACCTGCCCATCGATTTATCATCGCTGAAGTTGATACAGAAAATTTGAGTTTTTCGGTACGAGACGAAGATGGCTCAATCTTTGCCATGGCACTTGGTAGAAATCCGAAAATTCTTGAATGCAATCGAGTGGCTACTTCTCGAGGCGTGAAGGTAGATCCTGCAAACTTTGTTCATCGAGCAGATTGGGATTTTTACTCTATAGATACAGCCGCATTTGCAGATATAGATAAGGCAGATGAGACTTCTAATTTGGAAGAGGTTAAAGAGTTACTCGACAACCATGCACCTAATTCATCGGTTTGGCCGGGAAACGAAGAGGTACTCTTTTGGGGAGCGATACGCAATGGCGACCAACTCGTTTCAACTGGAGCATTGGTAAAGTGGAGAACCGGGCAAGTCATGTTTGCTTCAATTGCTACGCATTTGGATTTCCGGTCTAAAGGTTTAGCTCAAACACTCGTTGCTCGAATGCTTTCGACTGCATATAGCCTTGGTATTGAACACGTTGGCTTGGGAGTTTTTGCCGGAAACGTTAGCGCTAAACGAGCATATGAAAAAGTTGGATTTTCACTTATTGGTGAGTTCTCTTCTTACCAGAAGAAAGAGAATTAACCCCTAGACTTACCAGAAATGAGTGAAGGTAGAGAATGCAACTCGAATTAAACGGAACAAATGTAATTTCTGAAGATCAACGCGCGGGCAAGGCCTCGTCTCTTTTTTGGCCGTGGTGTGGTGCCAATGTCTCGCTGCTTGCTCTTTCATATGGCTCATTCTTTCTGGGTTTCGGTATCTCTTTCTGGCAGGCAACCTTCGCGGCGATAATCGGCACGACTCTCTCATTTTTACTTGTTGGCTTCAGCTCTCTTGCAGGCAAGAAATCAAGCGCTCCAACGATGGTCCTGTCACGCGCGGTCTTTGGCGTTAAGGGAAATATCGTTCCTGGTCTAATGTCTTATCTAGTCTTTGTTGGCTGGGAAACCGTTTTAGTTTCGCTTGCAACTTTGGCTACCGGCACCATCTTTATGCGCATTGGCGATATTGATCGCAACTTGGCGATGGCAATCGGATTCGTAGTCGCAGTCTCTTTGACGATGTATGGGGGAGTTCTCGGGCATAAGGTGATTATGCGCCTGCAAAAGTATTTAACTTTGGTCACAAGTTTTGCAACCGTGATCTACATCGTGCTCACCTTCGATGAAATCTCTTGGGATAAGGTTTCAGAGATTCCTTCAGGAAATATTCAAGCCTTTATTGGCGCTCTAATCTTCGGTATTACCGGCATCGGACTTGGCTGGGTTAACACCGCTGCGGATTACTCAAGATATTTGCCAAGGACGACATCCAGTAAATCGGTGGTTGGTTGGACAGTTCTTGGGGCATCAATAGTGCCAATTATTTTGGTGATTTACGGTGCTGCACTTTCTGGCAGCGATCCCAAGTTAAGTGACGCGATAGCCATGGATCCAATCGGCGCACTTACCGCTTTGCTTCCAACTTGGTATCTCGCCTTTTTTGCGCTCATTGCGATTCTAGGACTAGTAGGCGGTGCAATTCTTGATCTGTACTCATCGGGCTTAACACTTCTTGCAATTGGAGTGCCGATTAAGCGCCACAGCGCCGCGCTGATTGATGGCGCAATTATGTTGGTTGGAAGCATCTACTTAGTATGGATTGCAGATAACTTCTTCTACCCATTCCAAGGATTCCTGATAACACTCGGGGTTCCAATCGCAACCTGGTCGGCGATATTTGTAACTGATGTTCTTCTTAGAAAGCGCGCTTATTCTGAAACTGACCTCTACAAGGTAGATGGACGCTATGGTGTCTGGAATAAAAGATCTCTAGCGCTAATGGTCGTTGGATCATTTATCGGTTGGGGATTTGTAACCAACTCTTTTGCTAGTTGGTTGTCATGGCAGGGTTACCTACTCTTCCTAATCGGAGGCAGGGACGGCAGTTGGGCTTACGCAAATGTTGGTGTGATACTTGCTCTAGCAATAGGTGCGCTGGGCCATTTCCTCCTATCGGGAAATTCAATCAAACGAGAAGAAGCGACGGCGTGATACCGTCAATTCATGCGCGGTCGAATTAGAGCAAAGACAATTCGTCCGCTGCAGGATTTTCTGCATCGCGAGACGGCAAGTGGTTTTTTACTTCTAGCAGCCACAGCACTTGGCTTAGCAATCGCCAACAGCCCATTTGCAGGGGGATACTTCAACTTACTCGATAGATATCTGATTGATCTTAACTTCAATTTCTGGGGTCTTGAGCTTTTTTTAAAACTAACGGTTCTGAAGTTCATCAACTATCTACTTATGACTTTCTTCTTCTTCGTCGTTGGACTTGAGATAAAGCGTGAGTTAACAACCGGACATTTAGCAACCTTCAAGAGCGCTATGGCCCCGTTCATTGCAGCTGTCGGCGGCATGGCAGTTCCGGCAGTTATTTATTTATTGATCGCAGGCGATGTTGAGCCCAATGGTTGGGGAGTTCCAGTTGCTACAGATATCGCTCTCGCAGTCGGCGTACTCACCATGCTGGGAAGCCACGTTGCTCCTGCGCTACGTACTTTCCTTTTGGGTCTGGCGGTAATCGACGACATCGGCGCGATTTTAATTATCGCCTTTGTATATACAGCGGGCGTTAATTTCTCATGGTTGTTTGCTGGTTTGCTTGCGACCTTGGCAATCGTTCTCTTTAAAACGATAGGTGCAAATTCAACCTATATCTATATTTTCATCGGAGCGCTGCTTTGGTACAGCTTTTACCGCAGTGGTGTTCATCCAACGCTTGCTGGAGTTATTTTGGGATTGCTAACGCCGAATATTCCTAAAGAACATTTGCATATGAAGGATGTTGAAGATGGCTCCTTATCTATCGTCGAGTGGCTAGAGGCGAAGATCCATCCCTGGAGCAGTTTTGTAATTGTTCCTATCTTCGCATTTGCAAATACTGGGGTAGCGATCTCATCAGAGATGATCAGCGATGTTTGGCGCTCACCTGTGTCTTGGGGAATCTTCCTTGGCTTAGTAATCGGAAAGCCACTTGGAGTTTTTGCCGCAGTTTTTGCGGCAAGCAAGGCAAAACTTTGTGACTTCCCAACGGGTGCGACTAAATCCTCACTCGTTGGAACTGGTAGCGCTGCCGGAATCGGTTTTACTGTGGCGATCTTTATCGCGCAACTAGCCTTTAAGGATTCTGTGCTTCAAGACTTGGCAGTCATTGCGGTGATTATCGCTTCGCTAGTCAGTGGAATACTTAGTTGGTTGATCTTTAAAGTATCTTCCATTCGCTAAATTTTCCCGATAAAAAAGCCCCGCCGATTTCTCGACGGGGCCTTTAATTTTATGAACTTGTTTAATTCGATTTAGATATCGAAGTAGAGTTCGAACTCTGCTGGATGTGGACGCAAACGAACGTAATCAACTTCGTTCTTACGCTTCCATTCGATCCATGTTGAGATGAGATCTTCTGAGAAGACGCCACCCTTGGTGAGGAATTCATGATCCTTCTCGAGGCTATCGAGAACAGCATCAAGGGAACCTGGAACCTGAGGAATAGCCGCAGCTTCTTCGCCTTCGAGTTCGTAGAGATCCTTATCAACTGGGGCAGGTGGCTCGATCTTATTAACGATTCCATCGATACCGGCCATCAACATTGCTGCGAATGCTAGGTATGGATTTGATGATGGATCTGGGCAACGGAACTCAATGCGCTTAGCCTTTGGTGATGATCCGGTAATTGGAATACGGATACATGCAGAACGGTTACGAGCTGAGTAAACAAGGTTCACTGGCGCTTCGTATCCTGGAACCAAACGACGGTATGAGTTAACAGTTGGGTTGGTGAATGCAAGGAGTGATGGAGCATGCTTCAAGAGTCCGCCGATATACCAACGCGCCATATCTGAAAGATCGCCATAAGTTCCTGCTTCGAAGAAGAGTGGCTTGCCATCTTTCCAAAGTGATTGGTGAACGTGCATACCTGAACCGTTATCGCCAAAGAGTGGCTTTGGCATAAAGGTTGCTGTCTTGCCACCTTCCCATGCCACGTTGCGAATGATGTACTTAAACTTCATCAATTCATCGCCTGCGCTAAGAATGTCAGTAAAGCGGTAGTTAATTTCCATCTGTCCAGCAGTTCCCACTTCGTGGTGTGAACGCTCAACTAGCAAGCCAGCGCGACCAAGTTCCATAACCATTTCATCGCGCAAATCTGCGAATTGATCAGTTGGTGAAACAGGGAAGTAGCCACCCTTAATGCGTGTGCGATATCCGCGGTTAGGAGTGCCATCAGGATCGGCAACAACACCAGTGTTCCATGCGCCTTCGTAGGAATCGATGTGGTGGTATGACTCGTTCATGCTTGTGCTGAAGCGAACAGCATCGAATACATAGAACTCAGCTTCAGGTGCGAAGAAAGCCTGGTCTGCAATTCCGGTTGACTTCAAATAATCAACTGCCTTGGCCACAACTCCGCGAGGATCGCGTGAATATGGAGTGTTGTCAGATGGATTATGAACAGAGAAGAGAATTACTAGAGTCTTTTCTAAACGGAAGGGATCGATAAATGCTGATGAAGGAACCGGCAGCAACTTCATATCTGATTCGTGAATTGATTGGAATCCACGGATTGAAGAGCCATCGAACATAAGGCCATCAGTGAAAACAGCTTCGTCAAATGATTCAACTGGAACGTTAAAGTGGTGCTGAATACCAGGAAGATCTGTGAAGCGAACATCTATAAGTTTTACATCTTCTTTCTTTATGTAAGCAAAAACTTCTGCTGCATTTTTAAACATTAATCGAACTCCTCATGTAATCGAATTTTTCGAGTCTAAGGCCGAATTTGATATCTGCCAGGTGTACTCGGGGCCTCACCTTTGAGGGCGACCGATCTGGGTAAACCCTAAGACTTAAAGGACCCTTTGACATAACTGGCGTGTTACAGCCATGTAAAACCTTCAGCCGCTGACGCTTCCTTCAGGTGTAAAACCTTCAGCCGCTGACGCTTCCTTCAGGTGTAAAACCTTC
>CAZLTK010000058.1:0-6130 GCA_964562535.1 uncultured Candidatus Planktophila sp. | reverse complement strand
TCTTTGTCGCGATCTGGTCGACTTTGGTTTACTTCCCAGTTGCGCACTGGGTATTCGCATTCGGAAACAAAGTCGGAGACACAATTACCGGTGCAGGTTATTTAGCTAGCAGAGGCGTTCAAGACTTTGCAGGTGGAACGGCAGTGCATATCAACGCCGGTGCTGCAGGCCTAGCGCTAGCGATCGTAATTGGAAAGAGAGTTGGTTGGCGTAAAGAATCAATGCGTCCACACTCATTACCTTTGGTGATGCTCGGCGCAGGTCTTCTCTGGTTCGGTTGGTTTGGATTTAACGCCGGCTCATCACTGGCTGCAAATGGAACTGCAGCACTGGCTCTAATCAATACTCAAGTTGCAGCAGCTGCTGCGGTTCTGGGTTGGTTACTTGTAGAGAAGGTTCGTAATGGACATGCAACTTCACTTGGTGCAGCATCAGGTGCGGTAGCAGGGCTAGTTGCAATCACGCCAGCATGTGCCTTCGTAGCTCCATGGGCTGCAGTAGTAATTGGCCTGCTGGCAGGAGCGATTTGTGCGCTCTCTGTCGGAATCAAATACAGGCTCGGCTTCGACGATTCACTTGATGTAGTCGCAGTTCACTTAATTGGTGGAATCTGGGGATCACTTGCAATCGGCCTATTTGGCTCATCAGCGGTCAACAGCCTCAGTCTCGATGGAATCTTCTATGGTGGCGGAACAGCGCTACTTGGAAAGCAGGCGCTGGGTGTCGGACTTGTTTTCGCATACTCATTCATTGCCACACTGATCATCGGTTACGCAATTGAAAAGACAATTGGTTTCCGCGTAAAGAAAGATGCAGAAGTTGAAGGCATTGATCTAAATGAACACGCAGAAACTGCATATGAAATGACAAGTTCATCACGAGGAGGTTCATTGCTATGAAGTTAATTACAGCTATCTTGAAACCATTTAAGTTAGATGAAGTCAAAGATGCTCTGCAAGCAGCGGGCGTTACCGGAATGACAGTCTCTGAAGCCAGTGGTTTCGGTCGCCAGCGTGGTCACACTGAGGTTTATCGTGGCGCCGAATACACCGTTGACCTAGTACCCAAGGTTCGCCTTGAAGTGCTAGTTGATGATGCAGATGCAGCAGCAATTGTCGATGTCATCGTGAAAGCGGCATCAACAGGATCGATCGGTGATGGAAAAGTTTGGACAACGCCAGTTGATTCAATCGTTCGCGTCAGAACGGGTGAACGCGGAACGGATGCGATCTAAGGGATAAAGCAGGTAAGTAAGATAGGTATATGGGTACTCGAGAGCGAAGGGAGCGATCGAACGAGAGCGATCGCTTCCTGACCTCGCTATTTAGCAAAGTACCAGATGCAGTTAGTGGGGTAGCACTCGCCGCGGTCGGTGGTTACGGCCGCGGTGAGCTATCTCCAGGATCAGATCTAGATATTCTCTTTCTACATAACGGGAGAATTGAAGAGAAATCTCTCGCAGAGATAGTAAATAAGATTCTCTACCCACTTTGGGATAAATCTTTTAAAGTCGATCATTCTGTTAGAACTAGATCCGAAACCCGAGAGAGCGCCTCAAGCGATTTAAAAGTTGCTCTAGGGCTACTTGATATTCGATTAATTTGTGGTGATCCAGATTTAGTGGCGGCGGTGCAACACGATGCAATCGATGATTGGCGCGGTAATTCGCGCGAAAGGCTGCCCGAACTTCGCCGCTCACTTGCCGATCGCCATCTTCGCGCCGGTGATCTCGCTTATCTCCTTGAACCTGATTTAAAAGAGGCGCGCGGGGGCTTAAGAGATATCAACGCACTGCGAGCGATCGCTCGTTCAGGAGCAGTCTCTATCTCCCTTGAGCACATAAGCAACGCAGAATCAGTTTTAAACAATGCACGCGAAGCTTTACATACCGTTACCAACAGGGATAAGGATCGATTGCTTTTTCAAGAGCAAGATAAAGTTGCCGAACTTTTGAAATACGCCGATGCGGATGCGCTGATGAGCGATATCGCACAGGCCGCTAGATCGGTTGACTATCTTCTTGAATCAACTTGGCATCGCTTCGATCATCGCGGTAAAGATGGACTTGGACGTTTTCTAAAGAGACCACGTACAACGCAGATTGCCCAGGGAATATCTATTGCTCATCAAGAAGTTTTTATTGATGAAGGATTTGAATTTGATAAAGACCCGGTGATTGGTTTACGCGCTGCCGCTATTGCAGCTCAGGCAGGGCTTCCGGTCTCACCAACGACTTTGCAAGCACTGGCACAAGCTTCGAAATCGGGTATTTCTAAGTTACCGAACCCTTGGCCCAGATCAGCACGCGAGAATTTAATTGCGCTAATTGGTGCAGGTGCGCCTATGGTGCGCATCTGGGAGGGACTTGATCAAGAGGAGATTCTCTTCGATTGGTTACCTGAATGGCGCGCAGTACGTTCCTTGCCGCAACGCAACGCTCTGCATCGCCATACCGTTGATAGACATATGGTTGAGACCGCGGTATTTGCAGCTGCGCTGACTAGAAATGTGCACCGCCCAGATTTACTTCTCTTTGCTGCGCTTTTCCACGATATTGGTAAAGGAACGCAAGAAGATCACAGCGACCGAGGGGAAAAGTTAATTGATCCGCTTGCGCGCCGCATTGGATTCGATGAAAACGATATTGCAACCTTGAAACTATTGGTAAAACATCACCTGCTATTGAGCGCCACCGCTACGCGACGAGATTTAGATGATCCCGCAACGATCGCCAGCGTGACTTCTGTGATTCCGGATTTACAGACCCTGGAACTCTTGCATGCGCTCAGCATCGCCGATGGACAGGCAACAGGGCGGGCGGCATGGAGTGATTGGAAAGAGAGTTTATTAAGTGAACTTGTAAGTCGGGTGACATCGGCCTTAACAGATAACACGATCGCGCGACAACCAGAATTCACAAATGAGCAGAGAGTTTTAGCAGATAGCGGCGAACTTCAAGTTAAAATTGAAGCACGCGATCCTGATTTTGCAATCGAAATCATCGCTCCAGATAGAACGGGACTTCTCTCTATCGTTGCTGGTGTTTTAAACTTGGCCAGATTCGATGTACGTTCAGCGCGTACGCAAACCATTGGCAAGAGCGCAATCATGAAGTGGATAGTTACGCCTAACCAATTTGCCCCATCGGTCGATGAGGGTGCGATAAAAGCCGCAATTGCCGAAGCTTTAGCGGATGCCTCTGATTTAACTGAGAGAATAAAACGACGCGTTGCAGATTACGCAAATATTCCGTCAATTCCAGTTCCACTTCCTATAGTTGAAACCTTCATGGATTCGGCAACTGATGCAACGATTATTGAGGTTCGTAGCCATGATCGTCCCGCACTTTTATTCGGAATCGGCGATGTAATCACGAAGTCACAAGTTGATATTCGCTCCGCAATCGTTACAACTTTGGGGGCGGAAGCGATAGATACCCTTTATGTAACTGAAATTGGTGGGGGAGCTCTCTCTCCTGAGCGCGCCCAAGAACTAGCCAATCGCCTATCAAGCGCCCTTGCCTAATTAACCTTTCAAGTACTATTGCCACCTTATGTTTGACAACCTTTCCTCCAAATTCTCGAACGCATTCTCCTCGCTGCGTTCCCGAGGAAAAATTTCTCCTTCAGATATCGAAAATACTTGCGCCGAAGTTCGTACCGCGCTTCTCGAGTCAGATGTTGCACTACCTGTCGTAGATAGCTTTATCGAAAAAATTCGCAGTAAGTCACTGGAAGCGCTCCCAAATCTGCAATCTGGCACAAATCAAGCACAATCAATATTTGAGATCGTTAACGCGGAACTAGTAGAGATCCTTGGTGGTTCAGCTCGTCGTGTTCGCTTTGCAAAGACCGCCCCGACAGTAATCATGTTGGCTGGTTTGCAAGGAGCCGGTAAAACTACTTTGGCTGGAAAACTAGCCAAGTTCTATGCCGACCAAGGCAATACCCCTTTACTTGTCGCATCAGATCTTCAGCGTCCAAATGCAGTTAACCAATTACAGGTTGTTGGAGAAAGCGTTGGCGTTCCGGTCTTTGCGCCTGAACCTGGCAACGGTTTTGGCAATCCAGTAAAGGTTGCAGAGCAAGGAATCGCTTTTGCAAAATCAAAGTTGTACAACATGGTTATCGTGGATACCGCGGGTCGTTTAGGTGTAGATGAAGATTTGATGCGCGAGGCGATCGCTATCCGTGATGCAATTTCGCCGGATGAGATCCTCTTCGTTGTAGATGCGATGATCGGTCAAGATGCTGTCCGCACCGCGCAAGCGTTTCAGGATGGCGTTGGTTTTGATGGCGTGGTTCTTACCAAGCTCGATGGTGATGCTCGAGGTGGCGCTGCGCTATCAATCACGCAATTAACCGGTAAACCGATTATGTTTTCATCGAACGGCGAAAAGCTTATCGATTTCGATATCTTCTATCCCGACCGTATGGCTTCACGAATCTTGGGTCTTGGCGATGTCGCAACGCTAGCCGAACAGGCTAAGAAAGCCTTTGATGGAGAAAGTTCTGCTCGACTAGAAGAAAAATTCGCGCGTGGTGATGACTTCACACTTGAGGATTTCCTTGAGCAGTTAGAGGCAATGTCGAAGATGGGCTCGATGTCGAAATTACTCGGAATGTTGCCGGGTACCGCAGGGATGAAGAAACAGATCGAGAATTTTGATGAATCTGAAATCGTCCGCACTAAATCAATTGTTCAATCAATGACGCCAATCGAGCGCCGTGATCCAAAAGTTCTAAATGGCTCACGTCGTGCACGAATTGCATTGGGCGCCGGTCGAAAAGTGCAAGATGTAAATTCTTTAGTTGATAAATTCGCAGCGGCACAGAAGATGATGAAACAGATGCGCAGCGGTAAAGGGTTGCCGCCTGGAATGGGTATGCCACCAGGGGCGCCCGCACCTGTTCAAAGGGTCAGCCAGCCACCAGCTAAGAAGAAGTCCAAATCTGGAAATCCCGCCAAACGCGCCTTGGAGGAGAAGGGCTAAGGCCCTACTCTCACCACGCTCGGATTTCGCATCTACACGCGTAGATGGCAAGATTAGCCTCCTGTTGAGGGGCCCTCTACCCCCACAACATCCATATCCACAGTTGTATCGAATACATGCGCACCCCGCTGCATAGTTAAAGATGCGACACACTTTTTAGGAGCACTACTTCTTTGTCTACAAAAATTCGCTTAATGCGCATGGGAAAGATCCGCACACCATTTTTCCGCATCGTCGTAACAGATTCACGTAAAGCACGTAACGGACTTTCAATTGAAGAAATTGGTCGTTACGTTCCAGGACAAGAGCCATCAATCATGGAAGTTAACTCAGAGCGCGCGCAGTACTGGCTCGGAGTCGGCGCACAACCAACTGCCGCTGTAGAGGCGATCTTTAAGGTCACTGGCGATTGGCAGAAGTTCAAGGGCCTACCTGGCACTGAAGGAACACTTAAGTTTGCAACACCAAAGCCAGCTAAGAGCATCGCTTACGAAGCAGCTGTTAAGCAAGCAATGGATGAGCCTAAAGAAGGCGCAACAACGCTGAAGAAGAAGGCGCAAGAGAAGTTGGCTGCAAAGGCTAACCCTGCTCCGGTGGTGTCCGAAGAATCTTCGATCGAAGTTGTGGCAGAGGTGTCCGAACCAACTGCGAACGATGTGGTGGCAGAGGTTCCAGATCAAGTTGCGACTGCAGAAGTTGTGACTGAAGAGGCCGCTGAATAACAATGATGGACGAAGCTCTCGAGCACCTCGTTAAAGGAATCGTTGATAATCCTGAAGATGTCATCGTTAAGGAAAAGACTCACCGTCGTGGCACAACTCTAGAAGTTCGTGTTAATCCTGAAGATATCGGCAAGGTAATTGGTCGTAATGGTCGCACCGCAAAAGCGCTTCGCACAGTTGTAAGCGCTATTGCTGGTCGCACTGTTCGCGTTGACCTAATCGATACCGATGAGGCTCGTTAAAGCGAAAGCTTTTATCTGATGCGCCTTAATGTAGGTCGCATCGGTCGCGCCCACGGAATCTTGGGCGAGGCCACAATTGAAGTACGTACCGATGATGCAGCAGAACGTTTTGCAATCGGGGCAATACTTGAGACAGAAAGCCACGGTAATTTAACCGTGGCTTCTGCACGTGT
>CAZLTK010000057.1:0-6183 GCA_964562535.1 uncultured Candidatus Planktophila sp. | reverse complement strand
TCTTTGAGTCGGTCTTTGCTTTCGAATGCTTAACGCCTTACGTTGCCCTTATTACAGAGAGTAGAAATGTAATTCTCAAGTAGAGGTTTACAGTTCTAAAGGGGGATATTGTGGCTGCACCACAGAATTATTTAGCTGTCATCAAAGTAGTTGGAATTGGTGGCGGTGGAGTCAATGCAATCAATCGCATGATTGATGTTGGATTAAAAGGCGTTGAGTTCATTGCAATCAATACCGATGCACAACATCTATTGATGAGCGATGCTGATGTGAAACTAGATATTGGTCGCGCATCAACAAAGGGTCTTGGTGCAGGTGCTGCTCCTGAAAAAGGACGTCAAGCAGCGATCGATCACACAGAAGATATTGAAGAAATTTTACGTGGCGCAGATATGGTCTTCGTTACCGCTGGCGAAGGTGGCGGCACCGGTACAGGTGGTGCACCAATCGTTGCAAAGATCGCACGCGATCTTGGAGCGCTAACAATCGGTGTTGTAACTCGTCCATTCTCATTTGAAGGAAAGATTCGTTCTTCACAAGCAGATGAAGGAATTGAACTACTACGTGCAGAAGTAGATACCTTGATTGTTATTCCAAATGATCGCTTACTTGCAATTTCAGATCGCAACATAACTGCAGTCGATGCTTTTAAGAGCGCTGACCAAGTGCTTCTCTCAGGCGTTCAAGGAATTACCGAAATCATTACACAACCAGGTCTTATAAACCTTGACTTCGCAGATGTTAAAACAGTTATGACCGATGCTGGTTCTGCTCTTATGGGAATTGGATCTGCGCGCGGTGAAAATCGCGCAACCCGTGCTGCAGAACTTGCGATCTCAAGTCCACTTCTAGAAGCATCTATTGATGGCGCAATGGGCGTTCTTCTCTCAGTAGCTGGTGGATCAGATCTTGGCCTCTTTGAGATCAATGAAGCTTGCGAGCTTGTTCAAGCAGCAGCGCATCCCAACGCTCGCATAATCTTCGGTACAACGATTGATGATGCTCTAGGTGATGAAGTACGTATCACCGTTATTGCAGCGGGCTTTGATGGCGGAGAGCCAAAGAAGGTTTCAGTTCCGGTAATTGATAAAGCGAGCCTCTCGGGCATCGCAGATCCAATTCCAAGTAACGATCCAATTTCTGTCGCACTTGATCTCGATGGCAGCGCACCTCGTAAGCGCGTTACCTTTGAAGATCTCGTTGCTGAAGATGAGATCGACGTTCCCGACTTTATGAAGTAATTAGCTCCACTCCAAAGGCGAGTGAGCTAACTATGGGAACCTTCTTTACCGATCGCTTAGGTGGCAACAGTTCTGGTGAATATGCATCCCTAAATTTGGGAGACCATGTCGGGGATATTCCGGAAATAGTTGCCAGCAATCGCGCTTTGATTTCCTCAAAATTTGGTCCGACTCAATATATGAACCAAATCCATGGAAATCGGGTTGCGATAATCGAAGAAGTTACCGACGAGATTCCAACCGCTGATGCCCTAGTTACTGGCATCCCAGGAGTAACCCTTGCGGTCATGGTTGCAGATTGCATTCCACTCTTACTTAAATCTAACTACGCAGTTGCCGCAGTTCATGTTGGTCGTAAAGGTTTGCTCAACCGAGTAGCGGAAAAAGCTATAGATGTAATGCGCGAGATTTCCGATTCTCAGATTTCAGCTGTTATCGGCCCCGCTATCTGTGGCAAATGCTATGAAGTCTCAAAAGAAATCTTTAGCGAAGTGGCTGCAAGCCATCCAGAGAGCGCTAGCCAAACCGCATCGAACACTCCATCTCTCGATCTAGTTGCTGCGCTGATCTCTGATCTTAAAAAATTGGGGATTACAGAGATCGATAACCAAAGTCGCTGCACCTTAGAAGACCAAGATCTCTACTCTTATAGGCGAGATGGAGCTACTGGGCGCCAAGCAGGGTTGGTCTGGCTATGACAGAGCGCCGTGAATTTATAAGCAACTCACTGCAAGATGTGAAGTCACGAATTGCTAGCGCCGCTCAATTAGCTGGGCGGGATCTTGCCGAGATAACTTTGATCGCCGTTACAAAAACTTATCCGGTATCTGATGTTCAAATTCTTCGCGATCTTGGCGAAGAAAATTTTGGTGAGAATCGAACCGAAGAAGGCGCGGTGAAAGCCTTAGAAGTGCCTGGGACTTGGCATTATCAAGGACAAGTGCAGAGTCGAAAAATACGGGAAATCGCTTCTTGGGCCAATGTGATTCATTCACTTGATCAGGTAAGTCATATCGAAAAGCTAAATCGCATCTGCCAAGAGATAGATAAAAAAATTAACGTCTTTATCCAACTCACTCTAGATGGCGCACCCGATAGAGGGGGAGTAGTTGAGCAAGAACTGGCTGGCCTTGCGGATGCAGTTGCTACAAGTTCGGCGCTAGAACTAAAAGGGTTGATGTGCGTTCCCCCAGTTGAGTATGAGCATCAACTCGCCTTCGCCGAAATCGCGCAGATTCACCAACGTTTTATCAGTCGATTCCCAAGCGCAAAATCACTATCCGCTGGCATGAGTTCTGACTTTGAAATTGCCATCGCCCATGGCGCGACACATATCCGGATAGGTAGCCAAATCCTCGGTTCGCGGACCTATCACCCCTAACCTTTACCTATGTCTGCACTCAATAAAATGATGGGCTACCTCGGTTTGGTAGATACCGATGAAGAAGCTCAACAACAAGAAGCAACTCCAGTTCGCAACACTGAACGTCCTGCACGCGAGATAGCACGTCCATCTCGTGATCGCGCCGGCGTAACCGTCGTTGGTTCAACTGTGGCAGTTGCTCCAGTTCAAGAGTCGAATTACCACATCATCACTTTGCAACCACGTTCATACTCTGAAGCCCGCAAAATGGGTGAGCACTACCGTGAAGGTAATCCAGTGATCATCAATCTCGATGACATGGAAGAGAGCGAACGTAAACGTCTAGTCGACTTCGCAAGCGGACTTGTCTTTGGTCTACACGGACGTATCGAACGCGTAAGCCATAAAGTCTTCCTTCTCTCACCAGCAAATGTAAATGTGAGCAGCGAAGATAAGACCGCTGCTGCTCAAGCAAGTTTCTTTAACCAGAGCTGATAAAAGAACCTTCCCTCTCAATTAATGATTACTTCGCTCCTGCTCACTCTGCTTGATCTCTTCAAGTATGCACTTTTCATTCGCTTAATTGTTGACTACGCCAGAATTTTTGCACCTAACTGGCGCCCTAAATCTTTCTTGATCGCTTTCTTCGAATTGATTTATTCAATTACAGATCCACCAATGAAGTTCGTTGGTCGCTTCGTGCCGCCGCTGCGTTTGGGTGGAGTAGCAATTGATCTTTCATTTATCGTTCTCTTGATCGGCATTAGCCTGGCCAAGAGCATCATTATCGTTGTACTTTAAATAAAACTTTCTAATCTTTTTTAAGTACTACTTCGATCCCAAGTTCATTATCGCTAGTTGCAATCGCTTCATCGCGCTCGAAGTCGAGGGCAAGTACTTCATCGCTGATATGCGCCTTTGCACTTGTAATTGCAGATACAACTGATTGTTCTGCGTTCCAGCGAACTTTGATCCGGTCCGAGATCTCAAAGCCATCGCTCTTACGACGTTCTTGGATAAAGCGGATTACTTCACGAACGTTTCCGGCATCAATTAACTCGGGTGTTAGCGCTAGATCAAGGGCGACTGATTCGCCATCGTGGCTAGCAACCATCCAGCCAGATTTTGGCACTTCTGTCACAACCAGATCAGCTAAATCAATCTCCCAAGTGCCCACTTTGGCGCTTCCAGATTTGCGAAGTCCTTTAACTAACTCTGTTGGATCGGTAGTGGCGATCGCCTTAGCAATATCTTGAACCTCTTTGCCAAACTTCGCCCCAAGTGATTTGAAGTTAGCCTTTACAGAGATATCAACTAAATCTCCATCGGCATCAGCGATATCGGCTAGATCGATCACATTTAACTCTTCAGCGATCTGTTCCTTCATATCTGTTGGCAGAGTTGACCAGCCACTTGCAGAGATAAGAGCGCGTTGCAGTGGCTGGCGAATCTTGATCGCCGATTCAGCGCGAGCAGAGCGGCCCAATTCAACAACGCGTCGAGTCATCGCTACTTGCGCATTTAGCTCCAGATTAATTCGGGACGGATCTGCGATAGGGAAATCTGTTAGGTGCACAGAGGCGGCAACGGATGGATCTGCAACCTTTACCAACTCTTGCCAAACATGCTCGGTAATAAATGGAACCATCGGTGAAAGTAGCTGAGTCAAAGAGACTAGACATTCATGAAGTGTTGCCAAGGCAGCGGTGTCGCCATCCCAGAAACGACGACGCGAGCGTCGCACATACCAATTTGAGAGATCATCGATGAATCTGGCTAGCGCCTTACCGGCGTTCTGTGAATCAAATTCTGAATATGACTTATCAACTTCTTGAGTCAGTGCGTTTAGCTCGCTGATAATCCACTTATCCATCATCGAACGATCCTTGAGCGCTGGTGATTGGCTTAGCTCAAATCCCGATGCTTCGGCATAGAGAGTGTGGAATGAGATCGTGTTCCAGTAAGTAAGTAAGGTCTTTCTCACAACATCGCTAATCGCATCGTGGCCAACGCGGCGCGCAGACCAGGGAGATCCGGCGGCCAACATGTACCAACGCACCGCATCCGCGCCATGTTGATCCATTAGCGAAATTGGCTCGAGTACATTGCCCAGGTGCTTACTCATCTTGCGACCATCTTTATCAAGAATGTGACCGAGGCAGAGCACGCTCTTATATGAACTTTGATCAAATACCAAAGTTCCAATTGTCATCAGCGTGTAGAACCAGCCGCGCGTTTGATCGATCGCTTCGCAGATAAAGTCGGCAGGATAAGCAGCTTTAAACTTTTCAACTGAACCAGGCTTATGTGGGTAGCCCCACTGCGCAAATGGCATAGCGCCTGAGTCATACCAACAATCGATTACTTCAGGTACGCGATTCATAACTTTGGAACATTGCGCACATGGGAAGGTAATGTCATCAACAAATGGGCGATGCGGATCTAGGTTGGAAAGTTCTTGCCCCGCAAGCGCGCCGAGTTCAGCGAGTGAGTCAACGCAGATTTCATGCTTATCTTCACAACGCCAGATAGGTAGCGGTGTTCCCCAGAAGCGATTTCGCGATAGCGCCCAGTCAATGTTGTTATTGAGCCAATCACCGTAACGACCAGTCTTGATTGTCTCGGGATGCCAATTGGTTTTGTTATTTTCACGGATCAACTCATCTTTAATTGAGGTAGTACGGATATACCAAGATGGTTGTGCGTAATAAATAAGAGCGGTGTGACAGCGCCAGCAGTGTGGGTAAGGGTGCTCAAATGGCTGGTGCTTATATAAAACACCGCGTGATTTAAGTTCCTTAACCAAAGTCTTATCGGCTTCTTTAAAGAAGACCCCGCCAACTAGTGGAACATCTGGCAAAAACTTTCCATCGGGTGCGATTGGATTTACAACAGGAAGTCCATAGCCACGGCAAACCGCTAAATCGTCAGCGCCAAAGGCAGGGGATTGGTGAACCAAGCCAGTTCCATCTTCAGTTGTTACATATGTTGCAAGAACTATGAAATGAGAATCAGGAATTTCAATCAAATCAAGTGGGCGCTTGTAAGTAACTCGCTCGAGGTCTTTACCCTTAATCACCTTAAGAACTTTTACTTCACCGGTCAGGGAGCTAAGTAGCGCTTCTGCAACAACTAGGACTTCGCGGTTTTCTTCAACCACAACTTCAGCGACGGCATAATCAACATCTGGATGAACTGCAACAGCGGTATTTGAAACTAAGGTCCAAGGGGTAGTTGTCCAGACAAGAAGCGCCGCACCAAGATCTGCTAACTCACCAGATGTAACTGGGAAGCGAACATAGACCGAAGGATCGGTAACTGTTTCGTATCCCTGCGCTAACTCATGATCGGAGAGGCCGGTTCCACAACGCGGGCAATACGGTGCAACGCGGTGATCTTGAACGAGCAGACCTTTCTTCCAGATCTCTTTTAAGCTCCACCAAACGCTTTCGACATATTCGGGAGCCATCGTCCAATAAGCCTGATCAAAATCAACCCAGAAACCCATCCGGTTGGTCATCGTTGTAAATGCATCAACGTGGCGAGTTACAGATTCGCGGCACTTATCGTTAAAGGCTG
>CAZLTK010000056.1:0-6338 GCA_964562535.1 uncultured Candidatus Planktophila sp. | reverse complement strand
AATTCGGACATTACGGACTTCGCCCTAACTGAGCAGGACTTTTGCTCGTCCACAGCTAGCGACTTTCCTGAGAATTTCCGCCACACGCACACTTTAATTTGCGACATCTCACCCGCCTTGCCACCCTTAACTCATTCCCCGCAGGTCATCAACCTATTTTTAGGTCGCTGCTCCACGGGCCAAGGTAGTAAACGAGAGAGAAAGGCAGGGACAGAGATGGCAGCATTAAAGGCAAAACTTTTGGGCAACTTCAAATCCCGCGCCCTTTGGACTTTAGTTGCCACTTTCATCTTGACGACTGCGGCCCAACCAACGGCTAACGGTCTCGACTTCCCAACGACTACAAGTCTTTCACTGCCAACTTCGGCGAAGTTGATGACCTCAGTCACCTTTAACAATGAGGTCGATCTTTCCGAAGGCGCCGCTCTTTATACCCAGCTCGATAAAAAAGCCGATCTCTTTGCTTCGCAGATGGCGCTCGCCGCGGCAGTTAGCCAACAGGTTGAAGCCGCGCGCACAATCATCGGCGCCAAGAAGGTTGCCAAATCGATCGCGTTAACCGAATATGCCTGGGGTGAAGATCAATATCTCTGCCTCAACCGTCTTTGGACTAAAGAGAGCCACTGGAATTACAAGGCTCGCAACAAGCGCACCGGCGCTCACGGAATTCCGCAGGCTTATCCGGCATCACGTATGGATGTTGTTTCAACCGATTGGCGAACCAACCCGGTCACTCAAATCCGTTGGGGACTTCGCTATATCGAGGCGCGCTATGACAACCCATGTAAAGCCTGGGCTAAGTTCAAGCGCAGCAATTACTACTAAAGATTAAACCTCGGCTCTTTTGCCGATTGTTAAAGGCTTGGAAGTCTCCGCGAAGAAGTCATTTCCCTTATCGTCTACAACGATAAAAGCCGGAAAGTCCACGACATCGATCTTCCAGACCGCTTCCATTCCTAAATCTTCGAAATCCAAAACTTCAACTTTCTTGATGCAATCTTGAGCAAGGCGAGCCGCTGGCCCACCGATTGAACCTAGGTAAAAACCACCATGTGATTTACATGCATCGGTTACAGCCTTTGAACGATTTCCTTTGGCGAGCATTACAAATGATCCGCCAGCTGCTTGGAATTGCTCAACATATGAATCCATACGGCCTGCAGTTGTTGGCCCAAATGAACCAGATGCAAAACCTGTTGGAGTCTTGGCAGGGCCTGCGTAATAAACGGCGTAATCCTTCATATATTGCGGCAAGCCTTTGCCGGCATCAAGACCTTCTTTAATACGCGCGTGTGCCAAGTCGCGAGCAACAACGATTGTGCCGGTAAGCGAAACACGGGTCTTAACTGGGTGCTTCGAAAGTTCTGCGCGCACCGCAGCCATTGGCTGATTTAAATCAATCTTTACAACGTTATCGTCCAAGTGGGAATCAGTTGTTTCAGGCAAGAAATGTGCCGGATCGCGCTCTAACTCCTCAAGGAAGATGCCATCTTTAGTGATCTTCGCCTTTGCTTGACGATCTGCAGAGCAAGAAACCGCGATAGCGATTGGCAGAGATGCACCGTGACGAGGAAGGCGAACAACGCGAACATCGTGGCAGAAGTACTTGCCACCGAACTGTGCGCCGATTCCAAGTGTGCGAGTTAGTTCTAGAACATCTTTTTCAAGTTCAATATCCCGGAAACCATGGCCAGTTGCAGCATCGCCTGAAGTTGGAAGTGAATCTAAATACTTCGTGCTGGCTAGCTTTGCAGTCTTAACTGTGTGCTCGGCACTTGTTCCGCCGATGACAATTGCCAAGTGATACGGAGGGCACGCTGCAGTGCCGATGGAACGGAGCTTTTCATCGAGCCAGGTCATAAATGACTTGGGATTTAGAACCGCTTTGGTCTCTTGATATAAGAAAGATTTATTAGCGCTGCCGCCGCCTTTGGCGATAAACATAAAGTTGTACTCGTCTTGATGATCTGAGTCAGCGAAAATTTCGATTTGAGCAGGCAAGTTGTTGCCAGTGTTCTTCTCATCCCATGTGGTGACCGGGGCCATCTGCGAATAACGCAAATTTAACTTTGTGTAGGCATCGTAAATTCCTTGCGAGATCGCAACTTCATCTTTAGCGGTAGTCAATACATATTGACCCTTCTTGCCCATCACAAGTGCGGTGCCAGTGTCTTGGCACATCGGCAGAATTCCACCGGCTGAAATGTTGGCGTTCTTGAGCAGATCAAGTGCCACAAAGCGATCGTTAGGGGATGCTTCTGGGTCTTTCAAAATATTTGCCAACTGCTGCAAATGTTCTGCGCGCAGGTAATGTGAAATATCGTGGATCGCAGTTTCAGTAAGCAAAGTCAGAGCCTCTGGCGCAACTTGCAAGAATTCGCGATCGCCGAGTTTGATGACGCTTACGCCATCTTTACCTAAGTTGCGGTACTTAGTTTTATCTTCACCGACTGGCAATAAATCAGAGTATGAAAATTGTGGAGCCATTATTGCGCCGGCTTCTTTGCAGCATCTAACTTCTTCTTAGCTCCGTCCAACCATTCTTGGCAGATCTTGGCTAACTCTTCGCCGCGTTCCCAGAGCTTTAAGGATTCTTCTAAAGTGGCGCTGCCGTCCTCAAGTGATTCAACGATTTCAGCGAGCTCATCGCGAGCTTCTTCATATGAAGGTTTTCCATCTTTAGCGGCCATGGGTTAAATCTACTCTTTCATTCTGGTTTAAGTTCAAGAACACTTGCACGGGCTTCGCCTTTGGCGGCCCGGATACGCAGCACAGCGCCAGCCTTTAACTTTGTGGCATCGCGCACAATCTTTCCGTCATCGCTTTGAACCACTGAATATCCGCGGTCCATCGTTGATTGTGGTGAAAGCGAACGCAGATGGGCAATCACGCCCTTGATCTCCTTCTTCTCAATATCAAGCAGCGCTTTAAATCCGCGATGCGAACGATCGCGCAGCGCGTTTAATTCTTCAACGCGCACTTTGACCATAACGCTTGGGTCTTTCATCACTGGGCGATTACGAAGTTGGGAAATCTGGTTTAACTCATAATCAATCGTTGAAACCAAGCGGCGATATATGCGATCGCGGATCTTATTGATATCAGTGATCTCTTGCTCGATATCTGGCACTACTCGCTTTGCAGCATCCGTTGGCGTTGATGCGCGGTAGTCGGCTACTAAATCAAGGAGCGGTGAATCTTTCTCGTGGCCTATTGCGCTAACAATTGGTGTTTCACAACTTGCCGCTAAGCGAACCAGACTCTCATCGCTAAATGGCAACAAATCTTCAAATGATCCACCACCGCGAGTAATGATGATGACATCAACATCTTCAATGCCTTCTAGCTCGCGCAGCGCATCGGATACTTCAACGACAGCGGCGGCGCCTTGTACTGCGACTTCGCGGATTTCAAATTCAACTGCCGGCCAGCGACGGCGCGCATTTTCAACAACATCTTTCTCGGCATCGGTATTGCGGCCGCAGATCAAACCAACTTTGCGTGGCAAGAGCGGCAACGCAACTTTGCGATCTGCGCTAAATAAACCTTCGGCAGCAAGAACGCCCTTGAGCGCTTCTAGTCGTGCAAGTAGTTCACCAACGCCAACTTGGCGAATCTCTTTTGCAGACATGGTGAGCGAACCATTTTTGGTAAACCAAGATGCTTTGGCATGAATTACTACGCGCGCATTTGCCGGCAGCGGTTGCACGGCAGCTAAAACGTTTTTGTAACACATCACCGAAAGGCTCATATCAACTGATGTATCGCGCAGGCGCATAAAGGCCATTCCGCCGCTGCGTTCGTTGAGTTCTGAGATCTCGCCTTCAATCCAAATTGGCCCCAAACGATCTACATATTCTTTGATCGCCTCAGAGACCACCCGAACTGGCGCGGGGGATTCACTTGAAGTTTCGAACATGGGGCGAGCCTAATAGACTCACCCACATGGCTAAGAGAGTTCTACTTGCAGCGCCACGCGGATATTGCGCTGGCGTAGACCGTGCGGTCATAACCGTGGAAAAGTCCCTCGAACTCTATGGCGCTCCAATTTATGTCCGTAAAGAGATCGTCCACAACAAGCATGTGGTCTCTACCCTCGAAGCCCGCGGCGTCATCTTCGTTAACGAAACTGATGAAGTTCCGGAAGGCTCAACTGTTGTCTTCTCAGCGCATGGCGTTTCACCGGCAGTTCACGAACAAGCTGCAGCACGAAATCTAAAGACAATTGATGCAACCTGCCCGTTGGTAACGAAAGTCCACCACGAGGTAAAACGTTTTGCCGATGATGAAACTGAAATTCTATTAATTGGCCACAATGGCCACGAAGAAGTTGAAGGTACAGCAGGCGAAGCTCCAGGCAAGGTGCGCATTGTCGATGGTCTTGATGAAGCGCGCACAATCGTCCCAACACCTGGCAAGAAATTAGTTTGGCTAACTCAAACAACCTTGAGCGTTGATGAGACTATGCAATCTGTTGCAATCCTCAAAGAGCGTTTCCCAGAGATCGCCAACCCACCATCAGATGACATTTGTTATGCAACACAGAACCGTCAAGAAGCGATTAAGCAGATTGCCCCACAAGCTGATCTAGTAATCGTGGTTGGTTCGACCAACTCATCAAACTCTGTTCGCTTAGTTGAAGTTGCCAAGGAATATGGCGCAAAGAACGCATATTTAATTGATTACGCAGAAGAAGCCAACGATGACTGGCTAGTCGGCGTTGAGACTATTGGTGTAACTAGCGGTGCATCGGTGCCTGAAATTTTGGTTCGAGATTTACTTGCTTGGCTCGCAGAACGTGGGTTTGGCAGCGTTGAAGAAGTTACCGCAACGCAAGAATCGCTGCTCTTTGCTCTGCCACCTGAGCTACGTAAAGATTTAAAGACCGCCGGTAAGTAATTAAACGCGCGGCTTTGGTTTACGCGCTTTTGCTTTTTCGTTTAGAAATACAAACCAGCCATAAAGTGCGCTCACAAGTAAGTACGGCGCAATACTGGCAAGAGATGCGATGAAATCAATTCCTAATCGAGATGGTCTAAACCCAACAGAGAGAATTAGATAGAGCAAGACTGTTGCTGCATATGCCAAAGGTGGGGTTACTACTGAAACATAAGTTGTTCCGGTGCGACCGAAGCGAAGTCCGCCGTAGAGAACAATGCAGATGATTAAGCCTGAGACGATGCCGGCGCCGCTACGGATAAGAAGTTCAAGACCGGCAAAGAGCGCGATAAATAAAGTTTGTAGAACGACGACGCCTTCTTTCTTAAGGCCAGGGCCTTTGATTAAAGGTTTTGCATCTACATTTGTGCTCATTCTTCATCCTTTACTTCTTCTGCATCAATGAAATCTTCTTCGCCGCCGAGCTCGGAGTTCTTTAACTCACGCACTTCAGCAGGCGCATCAGGGTAGGTAAGTGAGAGTTTATCTTTATCTCCCGAGACTCCAAAGCTAATAATCTTGGCTGCAGCGCGCTTAACTGTTGATTCGGCAGTTGGAATTAACTCACCATATGCCTTAGAGAGTGAGTTAAGGGCGGTGCCAACCTTGATGATCTTGGTGTGTAGCAGCGTTAAATCTTTCATAAAGAGACCGGCAGATTTAGCGATGTTTTCCGCGTTAAGAGCCACAGAGTTGCGTGAGTAAACGTTGCCAATGGTGCGCAGCAGAGCCATCATCGATGTTGGCGTTGCAATAGTGACATTTTGCTTAAATGCAGTGTCAAGAAATAGCGGATCAACGCGAAGTGCTTCAGTAAGCAGAGATTCGAATGGAACAAAGAGGATTACGAAATCTGGTGAATCTTGTGACTCGTGATAACCGCGCTTGGCAAGGGCGGTAACGTGGCTGGCGAGATCTTTCTTATGTTCAAGGAATAAACGTTCGCGTTCAGCGCCATCTTCAACTTCGTGGGCTTCAATAAAGCGATCGAATGGAAACTTGGAGTCGATAAATAATTTGGTGCCGCCAGGCATTCGCACGGTGATGTCGGGGATGCCGGATGAGTCGTCATCGGTTGTAGAACGCTGCGCGGTGTATTCGATGCCTTTATGTAGACCAGCATCTTCAAGCATGAGTTCTAGTTGTGCTTCGCCGAATTTTCCACGCTTCTGTGAATGTGAAAGTGCACCTGCAATTGCTTTGGTCTGCGCAACAAGTGATTCGTTGTGATTAGACATCGCTTTAACTTGAGTGCGGATATCGGATTCGGCTTCGATACGACGACGGTCAGCATCAGATGCTTCCTTCTGCAATTTCTCCATCGCACTTTTCATCGCTTCAATTTCAGTTGCCAGCTTTGAACCCGCCATCGCGTTATCGCGTTCGGATTTATATAAATC
>CAZLTK010000055.1:0-6384 GCA_964562535.1 uncultured Candidatus Planktophila sp. | reverse complement strand
GGGGATCTTGTGGCAGATATCCGATCTTGCCGGTGCGTTGAACTGCGCCACCTGCAGGGAGTGTTTCACCAGCAAGTACCTTGGCAAGCGTAGATTTTCCTGCGCCATTGCGGCCAACGAATCCGATGCGATCTCCGTGGTTGATGCGAACATTTACCCCTGAGACCAGAAGTCGCGCACCTGCGCGTAGTTCAAGAGCACTTGTAGAGATCATTTGACGAAGTCTCCCACAGGCCAGAAGTTAAACGAAATTAAGCAGCGCCAATTCGTGTGCGACGCGGGGTAGAGAATGCTTTTCCGACTGCAGTTAGCTCGGTTGCAACCTGCGCCTTGATATTTTCTTCAGATTTTAGAAGAGCGCTAAGCGCGGCAATAGTTGTTTTGAGTTCTTTCTGTTCAGTCTCAAGTTCGAGTTTGCTCATCTTGGTCAAGCGACGAAGTGGCATATCGAGGATATAAGTTGCTTGCTCATCATTTAACTTAAAGTCCTTGATCAACTTCTCTTTGGCAGCAGCTGCATCATCGCTACCGCGAATAATCTTGATTACCTTATCGATATCAATGATCGCCTTAAGCAGACCATCAACCATAGATAGGCGACCTTCTGCTTTAGCTTTGCGATATTCAGAGCGACGACGTACAACTTCGATGCGGTGATCGATGAAGACTTGTAGTAACTCCTTAAGGCCAAGGGTTTGTGGTCGTCCCTTAACCAAGGCAACTGCGTTAATGGCAAAGGCATCTTCCATCGGAGTTAGCTTGAAGAGTTGTTCGAGAACCGCTTCTGGCTCAAAACCGTTCTTGAGCTCAATAACTACGTTGGTGCCGGTCTGGCCATCAGTTAGATCGATGATGTCTGAAATACCTTGAATCTTCTTCGCTTTAGCCAAGTCTGCAATGCGCTCAACAACTTTTTCTGGGCCGATGTTAAATGGAAGTTCCTTGATGGTGATACCCATCTTGCGAGAGGTAACTTTGCCGATCTCAACTGATGCACGCACCTTAAATGAACCCTTACCGGTGGCATATGCCTCGCGTACACCTTCAGCGCCAACGAGTTCTCCGCCAGTTGGAAAGTCTGGTCCAGGGATGTGCTTCATCAACTGATTAAGCGTCGCCTTCGGGTTATCAATTAAGAACTTAGTTGCAGCGATAACTTCACCTAGGTTGTGTGGCGCCATATTTGTCGCCATACCAACTGCGATACCTGAACCGCCATTTACCAAAAGGTTTGGATAGGCAGCAGGAAGAACTAGAGGTTCTAGGAGTTGGCCGTCGTAATTTGGACCAAAATCAACGGTGTCTTCATCTGCTTCAGCAACCATCGCCATTGCAGCGTTGGCTAGACGAGCTTCGGTGTAACGCATTGCGGCGGGGCCAGAGTCGAGTGAACCAAAGTTTCCGTGGCCATCGATTAGTGGAACCTGCATAGAAAAAGATTGCGCCATACGTACAAGTGCATCGTAAATTGCTGAGTCACCGTGCGGGTGCAACTTACCCATTACTTCACCGACAACACGTGCGCTCTTTACATGGCCGCGCTCTGGGCGAAGTCCCATATCGGCCATCTGGTGCAAGATGCGGCGGTGAACTGGCTTTAAACCATCGCGCGCATCAGGAAGAGCGCGTGAGTAAATAACTGAGTATGCATATTCAAGAAATGACTCTGACATTTCAGATGAAACATCGATATCAACGATCTTGCCGGGATATTCACCGGGCTTTGGACCACTTGCTTTTCCTGAACTAGGCTTCTTCGCCTTGGTCGATGCTGCGGCCTTCTTTGCTGTTGCCATGCGCGCATTCTGCCAAGATAACTAGCTAAATCGCGGTACCTACACGCGGTCTGCCGCCGACGATTGCAACACAACCTGCCGCCAACTCTCCACCTACCTGTAAAGCAGCGGTTAAATCGTGGTTCTTCGAATATGAGGCGATAAATCCGGCGGCGAAACTATCTCCAGCCCCTGTTGTGTCTACAACCGTTGTTGCAACTGCAGGAAGGCTAATGGAATCAAAACCTCGCGCTTTAGCGATAGCGCCAGCAGAGCCGCGTTTAATCACAACTACCTGCGAGAAATCAAGCAGGTAATCAAGGGCGCGTTCGATATCAACTGAGCCAGTTATATAAATTGATTCCTCTTCATTCAATAAGAGAATATCCATCAGCGAAAACCAAGTATGAAGTTCTTTATCTGCAACATCTTTCATCGCACCAACAGATGCGGGATCAAAGTAAATCGGTAGCCCATCTGCCTTGATCTTCTCAATCATCGCCAAAACACCATCACGGGCTAAGGGATTGAGAAGCGCATAGCCAGAGATATAGACCGCTTGAAATCTAGATAGATCTGGGAGATCGGCAAGCGTCAATCGTGAATTCGCACCTTTGTCAGGAAACATGGTTCGCTCACCTGATGAATCAACGAGAACTACAACAACGCCGGATGTCCCACCTGGAATTACTAGATCTCCGTGGTCAACGCCAAGGGCATCGAATTCTGCAACGATCGCAGCACCTGCTGGATCATCTCCAACATGGCTAACGATTGTGCTGCGCGCATCGGTGCGAGTTAACCAGGCAGCGACATTGCCAGCGGCTCCACCGCTGCTGGTGCTGATATCGCTTGCGGTATCGCTGCCGAAATTAATCTTTTGGGGAGAAACATTTATGCGGGCGATGACATCGAGCATTACATCGCCGATACATAGAACGTTAATTGTCATCTAAGTACCTATGGATTAGTGGTGCTGCTTAGCAACGGCGATATCAGCTGCTAGCGCTGAGTTTGATTTAATGATTTCGATATTTACAGAAAGTGATTCACCTTCGCTGGCGGTGTGGAAATGTTCAAGAAGGAAAGGAGTTACCGCTTTGCCTATGATGCCCGCTTTACGTGCACCGGCAAGCCCGCTCTTTAAGATTGCATCATGGCGCTTGCGATCCATCTCGTGCTTTACCGGATTTGCTACAACTAGCGCGCTCTTATTGGTCTTTAACGCCTCACGTGAATGAATAATCTGCGCGATCTCGGTTGCGCTTTCCACACGGTGTTCGATCGTAAAACCAGAATCAGTTAGGTAAAAACCTGGAAAGGCCGTTGTCTTATATCCAACAACGCCAATGGCTAGTGTTTCTAAACGCTCTAACGTTGCTGCAACATCGAGAATTGATTTAACACCGGCGCACACAACGGTGATATCTAATTGGGAAAGCGCCGTAAGGTCGGCAGATTCGTCAAAAGTTTCATTGGCATCGCGGTGAACTCCACCAAGCCCACCAGTTGCAAAGACTCTGATGCCGGCAAGTGCGGCTAAGTGTGCCGTTGCAGCCACTGTTGTAGCAGCGCTCTTCTTGCTCGCCGAGATAATGGCTAGGTCACGACTAGATGCCTTAGCGATGTCATCGCGATTAGCAATTGCCTTTAATTGGTCATCGGTTAAGCCAATATGAACAACTCCATCGATTACCGCAATAGTTGCTGGAACTGCTCCATGATCACGGACGATATCTTCGACTTCACGCGCAACTTCTAAATTCTGTGGGCGCGGCAGACCGTGGCTAATAATTGTTGATTCGAGTGCAACTATTGGTTTTCCTTCAGCCAGCGCTGCAGCAACTTCTGGCGATGGAGTAAAAGGCATACGGTGGCTCATAAGCCCAACCTTACCCGTGAGAAGATACCTCTGTGCATCTCTCGCAAATCACTCCTTCGCTCTTTGCCAGCCTAGGTTTAGCCGATGCCAGTGATCAAATAAATTGTGGTGCTAGCCCCAACGGCCGTGAACTTCTCTTTCTAGTAGATGGCTTAGGCGCAGATGCAGTTGAAAAGTTTTCTAGCTATGTCCCAACCCTTTCCTCCTTGATTCGCCATGGCGCAGTTCGCACTTCTTTTCCATCTACAACTGCAACAAGCCTGGCAACGCTAACTACAGGTGTTAATCCAGGAACCCACGGAATGCTTGGCTACACCGTGCAAGTTCCGCGCAGTGGTGGTCGCATTCTTAACTCGCTGAAATGGGATGAACGTGTTGATCCAGCTATTTGGCAACCTGTTCCGACTTTATTTGAGCGCGCAACAGCTGCCGATATCAGCGTTACCCATGTTGCGGCAAAGCGTTATGAAGATACTGGTTTCACACGCGCTGTTTTTCGTGGTGCAAATTACCGCGGCGCCAATATCCACGAAGATTTGGTAATTGAAACGGTGGAGGCGTTAAAGAAGACGCCATCATTTGTTTATCTCTATGTAAATGAACTAGATGTTGCCGGGCACAGCGATGGCGTAGGTTCAGAGAAATGGTTGGCGGCTCTAGTTGCCATCGACCAGCTTGTTGCGAATTTGCTAAAGAAACTTCCTCGTAAAACCAGAATTTGGTTAACTGCCGATCACGGGATGATTAATGTAGGTGAAAAGATTGTTATCGGCCAAGACAATGACTTAGCCACCGATATTGCAACGATCGCTGGCGAGCCTCGCGCACGACACCTCTACCTGGCAGATGGCGCTCCTCTTAGCGCACATAAAGAGGTGGCATCGCGCTGGGAAGAATATTTGGGGGAGAAGGCCACTATTTATCTACGCGATCAAGCGATTGCAGCAGGGCTATTTGGTAGCGATGTATCTCTGGATGCAGCAGATCGCATGGGTGATGTAATCGCAATTGCACATGGTGAAATGATTTTGATTGAGGCCGAACGTGAAAAACAAGAAGGTGCAATGGTCGGCCACCACGGTGGAGCAACAGATATCGAAAGCTTTGTACCGCTACTTACCCATGTAACAAGTTAGTTTTAGCCGATTAGTTTTCGGGGGTTGGTTCCTCAGTAGTTTTACGGCCGAACATAATTTCATCCCATGAAGGAACTTTGGCGCGTGCGGTAATTCCATCTTGGCTATCGCCAGGGGCTGGTGTCTCGCGGATTGAAACCAAACGAGGTGTCTCGCGGTTAACTTCTGCTTCAAATTCTTCATCTGTTGGATCGTTATCTGGAAGATCATCAAGGATGGAAGAGATACTGCGCACTGGTGCGCTGTCGATACGAATTGGTTCGCGCGGTTCGGTGCGTTCTTCATTACGATTTTCGATACGTGAAGGATGTGATGGTTCGGCATAGACCAAACCAGGTTCGATGCGTCGCACTGGCGCTGCTTCACCCGTCATCCACGCTGCATTGTCATCGAGTGGAGTAATTGAACGGCGATGGGTATCAAATGAGAACTGTGCAGATCCAACGCCATCGCGGTTTGGATAGTGGAGTTCGATGGTCCAACTACCATCTTCTAAACGCCAGGTATTCCAATCGATCGCATCGATATCTACGCCGCGTGGAGCAAGTTTTGAAATAACGATGTCGAGAAATGTTGGCGCATCTTTAGCGGTCTCTTTACCGTCGCGACGTGGAGTCAGACCATGTACTTGATCGATAATAAATAAACGCTCTTGCAGAATTGGGCCAGAGAAACGTTCGACTTTATCTACTGAAATATTTCCATCGCGTGCAATTACTTCCATAGTTTCGCCTGCGCGCAGACGACGTTGAATCTCTTTAACGCTCATCACTTCGTTCTCATCGCCAACCGGGACTGAAGTTAAACGTGGTTGATTGACCGTGGCGCGCAAAGTGTCGCTGATTCGCAAAGTGTGTTCATTTCCGTCGTTATCGGTGAGCGCTAGGTGCACCCCATCTGGGGTCTTGCCGGTTAGGCGTAGCTCAGTCATGTGGGCGAGAATACCCGCAGCGGGTGAGAAAGTCGGGCAGGGTGAGCCCCTGGCTGAACGGGAGGGAAGGGCCGATTTACGCTCGGCGCCCCTTCTGTGGCAAGATACGCAGTCTGCGCGACACTTTTAGTTGCGCTTGTAAACGCTTAAAAATAGATGAGGACCTTACGATGAATATTCTTGATGCCGTTGATGCGAAGTCACTTCGCCATGACGTCCCACAATTTCGCGCTGGAGACGAGTTAAAGATCCACGTCCGCGTTATCGAAGGTAGCAAGAGCCGTATTCAGGTCTTCCAAGGAATCGTTATCCGTCGCCAAGGCGATGGCGTTCGCGAAACTTTCACAATCCGTAAGGTCTCTTACGGCGTTGGAGTAGAACGTACCTTCCCAGTACACACACCAGTTATTGAAAAGATTGAACTCGTAAAGAAGGGCGATGTACGTCGCGCCAAGCTTTACTACCTCCGCGATCTTCGCGGTAAGGCTGCCAAGATTCGCGAAAAGCGCGATGGCATCGAAGGTTACGGCGATGGAATCCTTTCAACTCCTGAGAAGGAAGTAATCGTTGAGGCTCCGGTAGCTGTGGTCGAAGAAGTTGCGGTGGTGTCCGAGCCAACTGCGACCGATGTTGTGGCAGAGGTTCCAGCTCAAGATGTGA
>CAZLTK010000054.1:0-6545 GCA_964562535.1 uncultured Candidatus Planktophila sp. | reverse complement strand
CCATGGCAAGCAAGAGCGCGGACGTTCGTCCAAAGATCACCATGGCATGCGTTGACTGCAAAGAGCGCAACTACATTACAAAGAAGAACCGCCGCAACGATCCAGACCGTATGGAACTCAAGAAGTTCTGTCCACGTTGCAAGTCTTCAACTCTTCACCGCGAAACTCGCTAATGCTCGCACCCGATTCTGTCGGGCGCACCTTCGCTGGTGCTGATTCAATCCCTATTTCGCAATCAGAAATCGATGCATTCGCTGCCGTAATTGGCGAGACCGATACAACTTTTGCTCCACCAACATTTACGATCCGCATTTCTCTGGATCAATTCCAAAACATTCTCACCCAACCTGAAATCGGTTTGGATTGGTCGCGCCTTGTCCATGGCGATCAAAAGTTTGAAATCTTCGCCCCAGTTAAGGCTGGGGATTCTCTTAGCTGTTCAGCAACAATTGAAAGCTATCGCGTAGCTGCCGGAAACGAGATCGTTAGCGTGCGCTCGGATCTTCATCGTGGCGCTGAATTAGTTGTCTCCTCTTGGTCAACTTTGGTAGTGCGCGCATGACAACGAATATTGAAGTTGGCTTCGCAATTCCAGAGCGAGTTGTGCTCATTGATCGCCAGATGCTTAAGGACTATGCCGATGCATCAGGTGATCAAAACCCAATTCACCAGAATGAAGAAGTCGCGGTCTCTGTGGGACTTCCAAATGTAATTGCCCACGGAATGTTGACCATGGCGCTCGTTGGTAAATATGTCACTGATTGGTCAGGCGGCACAGCCAGCGTTAAAGAATTCGGCGCTCGCTTTATTAAGCCAGTGATCGTGCCTGCTGGTGAAAAAGTGGATTTAACAATCAATGGCACCGTTACCGAAGTTTCTGGTGATCAGATCAAAGTAGATCTTGTTGCCACATCTGCCGGAGTTAAAGTTCTGGGCATGGCCAAGGCTGTCGTAATTAAGAAATGACAACGAAGAGTAAAGAAGAGTTAGCGCAAGAAAGACTCGATGCGCGCGCTGCCAAGGATTTTGCAAAGGCCGATCAACTACGTGATCAGATAGCAGCACTAGGATTTGAAGTAATCGATGTTGCTGGTGGCTTTGAATTCCGAGCCAAAGAACGCTTTCCAACTTTTGCATCTACTCGCGACCTACGCCCAATCAAGATAACTGGCGATATTGCAATTGCCATGATCGTTGATGGATTCACAGCAGATGCAGCCGAAACTGTGCGGACCATAAAGTCCCACACAACCACGCCAGTTATTGCTTTAGTAATTGGTGACCCGGCAGAACTTGTCGATGAGATAGATACACAATTTCAATTGATTGCGATTACCGAAAACTTTGGCTGGGGCGAGAACGCCAACGCACTTCTTAAAAACATCTCATCTAAATACTTGGTGATCATGGATCCATCAACGCGATTTACTGGCGATGCCATGGCACCAGTTCTGGCAGAACTCAGTACGGGCCAATACAGCGCAGTTGGATGGCGCGGAGGACTTGTTAATACTGAAGATGAATGGCGAAGTGTGGACGATAAAGGCGCCGGTGAAGTCGATGTCTTATTTAGTTACTTCTTAGCGATTAACTCTATGGATGCCACAAATGCTGGCGGATTTAACAACCGCGCAATTTATTACCGTAATGCTGACATTGAATTTTCTCTGCGTTTGCGCCATGCCAATGGACGTCTATTGCAGATGGATCTACCCCTCGAGCAAGCGCGTCATCATGGTTATTACGACACAGATGAAGAATTCCGTGAAGTTCAATCGAAGAAGAACTACGACCGTATCCTCGAGCGCTTTAGAGGCAAGAGCGCAATCTTGTCGCCACGCAGGTAACCTGTACTCATGGCCGAACTCCGTAATTACACCAGCTTGCGCGTGGGCGGCCCCGCAAAGAATTTTGTCGACGCCCATAATGAATCTGAAATCATTGCGGCGATCGAAGCCGCAGGAGATACGCCAGTCTTAATCATCGGTGGCGGCACCAATATCTTGGTTGCCGATAGCGGTTTTGATGGAACAGTAATTCGAATTACCAATCACGCGCTGAAGTCAGAGGTGGATGCATGTAGCGGCGCAACGCTGGCAATCGGCGCCGGTGAGAACTGGGATAAATTCGTTCAAATCAGTATTGAGAGAGGTTTCGCAGGACTGGAAACTCTTAGCGGAATTCCAGGAACAGTTGGCGCTGCTCCGATTCAAAATATCGGAGCATATGGCCATGAAGTAAGTGAATTCATTACACAGGTTCGTACTTACGATCGCCAAGCAAAGGCGATTAAGACTTTTACCAACCAAGATTGTGAATTTTCCTATCGCAACTCTTACTTTAAATCTCATCCAGGTCGCTACGTTGTAATCGAAGTGCAATTCCAACTTCGAATCGGAGTTGAAACAACACCAATTACTTATGCAGAACTCGCAACTAAATTAGAGATCGCAGTTGGCGAAAAGGCTCCGGTGGCCGCAACGCGTAAAGCAGTCCTTGAACTTCGTGCAGCAAAAGGCATGTTGTTAAACCCAAGTGATCGCGATTCTTGGTCAGCTGGCTCTTTCTTTACAAACCCAATCGTTACTGCCGAAGTTGCGGCAACTTTGCCGGAAGGTGCACCTCGTTGGCCGCAAGCAGATGGACGGATTAAAACTAGCGCTGCTTGGCTCATTGAAAACTCTGGAGTTAAAAAGGGAGATGCCTTTGGGGGAGCGCGAGTATCAACTAAACACGTCCTTGCACTAACAAATGCAGCGAATGCAACTGCGAAAGATATTGCAACCCTTGCAAAGAGTGCGCAGCAGCATGTTCAGGATAAGTTCGGAATTACCTTAGAGCCTGAAGTAAATCTGATCGGGCTTAACCTTCAGTAATCAGCCTCTTGATACGGCCGATACCTTCGACGATATCTTCATCGCTAGTTGCATATGAAAAACGCAGATAACCGGATGGACCAAAGGCTTCACCTGGAACAGCGGCAACTTCAACTTCTTCCAAGATAAGCGTTGCAAGTTCTGCAGAAGTTTTTGGAGTTTTACCGCGGATAGTTGTTCCGAGTACGCCCTTAACTGATGGATAAACATAGAAGGCACCTGTTGGTGTTGGGCAGACAAATCCTGGAATCTCATTGAGGAGTCCAACAATTAACTTGCGGCGACGGTTAAACGCCTCGCCCATCTTGTGAACAGCAGATAAATCTCCGGTGAGCGCTGCAATTGCTGCGCGCTGTGAGACGTTGGAGACATTTGATGTTAGATGTGACTGCAAGTTCGTTGCTGCCTTGATTACATCCTTTGGACCGATCATCCAGCCCACGCGCCAACCAGTCATTGCATATGTCTTGGCAACGCCGTTGATGATGATGCAGGTATCAGCAAGTGCTGGAACTAGAACCGGAAGAGATGGCGCTGTCGCACCGTCATATAGAAGGTGTTCGTAAATTTCATCGGAAATAATCCAGATATTGTTCTTCACCGCCCATTCGCCGATCGCCTTAACCTGTTCGACAGAGTAAACCGAGCCAGTTGGGTTAGAAGGAGAACAGAACAAGAGCGCCTTGGTCTTTGGCGTGCGCGCAGCTTCGAGTTGTTCAACAGTTACTAAATAATTCTGTGTTTCATCAGCGAAGATTTCGACAGTCTTTCCACCAGCAAGTTGCACGCACTCTGGATAGGTTGTCCAGAATGGTGATGGAAGAAGAACTTCATCACCTGGATCAATGATCGATGCAAATGCTTGGTAGACCGCTTGCTTTCCACCATTAGTTACAAGTACTTGATCAGCGGTGATTTCATAGTTTGAATCACGCTTTGTCTTAGCAACAATTGCTTCACGAAGTTCTGGAAGACCGGCAGCAGGTGTGTAGCGATGATTTGCAACAACGCGCGTTGCAGCAGCAGCTGCTTCAACGATGTAATCAGGAGTTGGAAAATCAGGTTCACCTGCTCCGAAACCAATAACTGGACGGCCTGCTGCCTTTAGCGCTTTGGCCTTTGCATCAACCGCCAAAGTGGCTGATTCTGCGATTGCGGCAATACGTGCGGAAACTCTGCTCATAGGCGAAGTCTGCCCTATGCGCGGGCAGAATTGAGCGCGAGTTTTACCTACCCCCCTTTGACCCTCTACACTTCAACGCTCACGAGGATTTGCAAATCCCTAGGGTTTCGCCATGCTCTCGCGAAGGGCAGTAGCTCAATTGGCTAGAGTTGCCGTCTCCAAAGCGGCCGGTTGGGGGTTCGAGTCCCTCCTGCCCTGCAAGAAGTTTTAAAAAGTTTTACCAGTTTGTTAACCGATTGCTTTACCGATTGAAAGGAACGACGATGACAGAGTCAACAGAACAAGTTGCCGAGAAACTCGGTCTATTTGCGCGCGTTGGCCTTTTCTATCGCCAAGTCGTTTCTGAACTTACCAAAGTAGTTTGGCCAACACGTAAGCAACTGAGCACATACACCGCAGTTGTAATGGTCTTCGTAACTTTCATCATCGCAGTCGTTGCTATCTTCGACTTGATCATCACCAAGCTTGTTTTCTGGGTATTTGGGTAAGGGATAAACATGACCGAGAACCAGACACCTGATGCTTTCGAAGCAGCGCTTGCGGCAAATGCCGACGAGATCGTTGCTGAGGTTGCTACACCAGAAATCGTTGAAGAAGTAGTTCTCACCGATGCACCTGTTGATGATCTTGCGCTCGCCAGCGATGAAGATGGCGATCTCGATTCCGATGAGGACGATCCAAATGCAGAATTCCGTCGCACCCTTCGCGCTGCGATCGGCGACTGGTACGTAATCCACTCATACGCAGGTTACGAGAAGAAGGTTCGCGATAACCTCAATAACCGCAAAGTTTCACTTCACATGGAAGATTTCATCTTCCAGATCGAAGTTCCTGAAGAAGAAGTAATGGAAATTAAGAACGGCCAGCGCAAGCAGGTTAAGCGCAATATCTATCCAGGCTACGTTCTTGTTCGCATGGAGCTAACTGACGAATCTTGGTCTGCAGTTCGTAATACCCCAGGAGTTACAGGCTTCGTCGGAAACGCACATCACCCAAGCCCGCTAAGCATGGATGATGTAGAAAAGATTCTTGCTCCACGCCCTGTTAAGAAATCTGACAAGGCCGATATCCGCGTCGTTGATTTCGAAGTTGGCGAATCAGTCACCGTTATGGATGGCCCATTTGCAACGCTTCCAGCATCAATCTCCGAGATCATGCCTGAGCAAGCAAAACTCAAGGTTCTTGTTTCCATCTTCGGACGCGAAACACCAGTCGAACTTTCATTCGCACAGGTACAGAAGATCTAAAGAATATTTATTTAACTGAGTAACTAGAAAAGGAATAAAAAAATGGCACCAAAGAAGAAGGCAACCGGATTCATCAAGTTGCAGATCCAAGCTGGCGCAGCAACACCTGCACCACCAGTAGGTCCTGCCCTTGGTCAGCATGGTGTCAACATCATGGAGTTCGTGAAGGCTTACAACGCTGCCACTGAATCTCAAAAGGGTCAGATCATTCCGGTAGAGATCACTGTCTACGAAGATCGCTCATTTACATTTATCACTAAGACTCCACCAGCATCACGTCTGATCTTGAAGGCTGCGGGAGTTGAAAAGGGATCACCAGTTCCACACAAGACCAAGGTTGCAAATATCACCATGGCTCAGGTTCAGGAGATCGCAAAGGTCAAGATGGCTGACCTCAACGCAAATGACATTGATGCAGCAAGCAAGATCATCGCCGGTACTGCTCGCTCAATGGGTATCACTGTCGGATAACTAAATTTCTACTTCTCACCGTGAGAAGTAGATGTGGGAGAACCTCGCTGGTTCGTTAACCACAACCACTAGCTAAGTTGAAAGATTTAGGAATGAGGAAGAAATGAAGCGCTCAAAGAAATACACAGCGGCAGCAGAGAAGGTAAAGAAAGACCACCTTTACACACCGCTTGAGGCAGTAACACTTGCCAAAGAGACAACAACTACTAAGTACGACTCAACTGTTGAAGTTGCACTCGTTCTTGGCGTAGATCCAAAGAAGGCCGATCAAGCAATTCGCGGAACAGTTAACTTGCCACACGGCACAGGAAAGACTGCTCGCGTTCTTGTATTCGCAAACGGAGAGCGCGCTGACGAAGCTCGCGCAGCCGGTGCAGATATCGTCGGTGGCGATGAACTCATTGAAGAAGTTTCAAAGGGTCGCTTGGACTTCGATGCAGTTGTTGCAACACCAGATTTGATGGGTAAGGTCGGTCGTCTCGGTAAAGTTCTTGGAACACGCGGACTTATGCCTAACCCAAAGACCGGAACAGTTACAACCGATGTAACAAAGGCAGTTAACGACATCAAGGGCGGAAAGATCGAATTCCGTATTGATAAGAACTCAAACCTTCACTTCATCATCGGTAAGTCATCATTTACTGCAGTACAGCTTGCAGATAACTACGCAGCAGCTCTCGATGAAGTTCACCGCGCAAAGCCAAACTCATCAAAGGGTCGCTACATTGCGAAGGCAGTTGTTTCAACAACTATGGGACCTGGAATCCA
>CAZLTK010000053.1:0-6643 GCA_964562535.1 uncultured Candidatus Planktophila sp. | reverse complement strand
CTGTCGGAACTTCATTTGTACAAATTTCATTCACTGGTTCAAATAAACCAGCGATTCTCATGGGCAAATCAGAGCGCGATGGCAAGGTAATCGAAAACTATCGCTACCTCTTGATGCCTATGCGCTACGCCTCTTAAGGCCACTTAAGTGCGCGTTAAAAAATTAGCGCTGACTAATTTCCGCTCATATAAATCCCTCGAGCTACAGCTAGATCCTGGACCAACCACCTTTATCGGCAATAACGGCTCTGGTAAAACAAATATCGCCGAAAGCTTGATCTATCTCGCATACCTTTCTTCACACCGTGTTTCTCAAAATCTTCCACTCCTACATCTCGGCACCGATCAAGCGATCATCCGCGCCGAGATTGAGCGCGACGATCGCACTTTGCAAGTAGACCTCGAGATAAACGCCAGCAAAGCAAACCGCGCGCGGCTAAACCAAAACCCAACCAAATCACAACGTGAGATTCTTGGCGCCCTGCAAGTTATTTACTTCTCACCCGAAGATTTAGATCTAGTGCGAGGTGAACCAACCCACCGACGCGATTTTTTAGACAAACTTTTAATTATGCGCAGCCCCCGACTTGCTGGAGTTATCTCTGATTACGACCGCGTTGTTAAACAACGAAACACTTTGCTAAAAACTCGCGCACCGGAAAACGCGCTGGCGCCATGGACCGAACAACTAATTAACTTAGGCGCACAATTAAGCGCTGAAAGAATTGTCTTAGTTGAAGAGCTAAACCCGTATGTAACTGCGAACTACGCCAATTTAAATGAAGTAAAACCTGCGTCGATTGCTTATAAATCTGCAACCGATGGTTTAACCACAAACACTGAAGAAAACATCCAAACCTTAACTGTGCGTCAACTGGAAGTAGCCCGCCAAGAAACCGAACGTGGCGCTTCACTAATTGGCCCACATCGCGATGATTTACATCTTCAACTCGGCGACTTTCCAGCAAAAGGTTATGCCAGCCACGGCGAATCTTGGTCTATGGCTATCTCACTTCGTATTGGATCATTTAACTTACTTAAATCTGAAGGCGCTGAACCCATTTTGGTTCTCGACGATATTTTCGCCGAGTTAGATACCGCCCGCCGCGCACAATTAACTTCAGTTACAAAAATGGCTGAACAAACAATTATTACCGCAGCGGTTGAAAGCGATCTGCCACCAGAGTTATTATCAAGTAAGTACTACGTATCGCCAGGTGCGGTAAGTAAAGAAAGGGCGACTGATGTCTAAACGCGATCTGGCCCTAGATTTATTTCGCAGCTACAAAACTGGATTTATCAAAAAAACTAAAGTTGTTGAAGAGCGCACCTCAAAACCCGGCGACCCAACTCTTATCAATGAAGTAATTGAAGATTTAATAACCCAGCGCGATTGGCATTTAGGGATCGCTGAAGGAACGCTCTTCTCGAATTGGAAATCAATTGTCGGCGACGAGATTGCATCCCACACAACACCTCTCTCACTTCTTGAAGGCGCACTACTTGTGCAATGTTCATCAACTGCATGGGCAACACAATTAACTGCAGTCGGTTTAGATCTGCTGCACTCGGTTCAAAAGAGCGCCCCCGATGCCGGTGTGCAATCTTTAAATTTCATCGGGCCGCAAGCGCCTTCTTGGAAGCGCGGCCTTCGGACCATCAAAAACGAACGCGGTCCGCGCGATACCTACGGCTAGAAAAAGCCCCCCACCCAATAGGAACCCTCACCCCTGCGCGGAAAACGGCGCATTACCCACACCCAAGGCTTATTGTGGCTAGCGCCTTTTCTTTTTACAGATAGGATAAGAGCGCTTAGTTAAGGAATTCCCCTTCTAGGTGCCTTTTAAGACCAGAACCTGATTTTGTGAGGAGCCTTTAGTGTCCGAGAAGACCGGCGGTTACGACGCCAGCTCGATCACCGTCCTTGAGGGCCTCGACGCTGTCCGCAAACGCCCCGGCATGTATATCGGCTCAACTGGCGAACGCGGTCTCCACCACCTGGTCTATGAAGTCGTCGACAACTCTGTAGATGAAGCGCTCGCAGGTTATTGCGATGAAATCAATGTCACTCTAATGCCCGATGGCTCACTTCAATGCGTCGACAACGGCCGCGGTATTCCAGTTGATATCCACCCAATTGAAAAGAAGCCAGCGCTTGAAGTTGTTCTTACAGTTTTACACGCCGGCGGAAAATTCGGCGATGGCGGTTACTCGGTCTCCGGCGGTCTGCACGGCGTAGGTATTTCTGTTGTTAACGCACTTTCTACAGATCTTTCAGTTGATGTACAACGCGATGGTTTCTTTTGGTCACAAAGTTACAAACTCGGTGTTCCAACTGCGCCAGTTAAAAAAGGCGAAGCATCATCCAAGACCGGCACAACAGTTCAATTCTGGCCATCTGCTGAAATCTTTGAAACTACAGATTTCTCATTTGAAATTTTATCTACCCGTTTCCGCGAAATGGCTTTCCTAAATAAAGGCTTACGTTTAACCCTCACCGATCTGCGCCCCGGCCATGTTGACGATAAAGGCGAGCCTTTACACGTAAATTACAAATACGACGGCGGTATTGCAGATTTCGTAAAACACCTAAATTCAACGCGCGGTGAAACCCACAAATCTATTATCTTCTTTAACGCCGAAGATAAAAAAGCCAAACTTTCACTCGAGATTGCCATGCAATGGAACGCTGGTTTCTCTGAATCTGTCTACACCTTCGCAAACACTATTCACACCCATGAAGGCGGAACCCACGAAGAAGGTTTCCGCACCGCACTTACATCAGTTGTAAATAAATTCGGAGAAGAAGCCGGATTCATCCGCAAGAAGGAAGACCGCCTAACTGGCGACGATGTTCGCGAAGGTTTAACTGCAATTGTTTCTATCAAACTTGGCGAACCACAATTCGAGGGCCAGACGAAAACCAAACTCGGCAACACTGAAGCAAAATCATTTACCCAAAAAGCTGTCAATGAATTTTTAACTCAATGGTTTGAACAGAACCCACAAGAAGGCAAAGACATTGTTCGCAAGAGCATCGACGCGGCAGCAGCGCGTGTGGCAGCGCGCAAAGCGCGCGATTTATCTCGTAACCGCAAAGGCTTACTCGAAGGCCGCGGCATGCCCGGCAAACTCGCAGATTGCCAATGGACCGATCCATCAAAGTGTGAGCTCTACATCGTTGAAGGTGACTCAGCGGGTGGTTCCACTAAAGGTGGACGCGATTCGCGTAACCAAGCAGTTCTGCCAATTCGCGGCAAGATTCTTAACGTTGAAAAAGCCCGCATCGACCGCGTATTACAGAACAACGAAGTGCAAGCGCTAATTACCGCACTCGGCACTGGCGTTCACGAAGATTTCGATATCGAAAAACTTCGCTACCACAAAATTATTTTGATGGCCGATGCTGATGTCGACGGACAACACATCCGTACATTGCTCTTAACTTTGTTATTCCGCTTTATGCGCCCACTTATTGAAAAAGGCTTTGTTTACCTGGCGCAACCACCACTTTATAAAATTAAATGGGGCGGAAAAGATCCGATCGAATATGCATTCTCTGATCGCGAACGCGATGGCATGATCAAGATTGGTTTGGATGCCGGAAAACGTTTACCTAAAGATGACGGTATCCAGCGCTTTAAAGGTCTTGGCGAAATGCCCGCGAAAGAACTTTGGGATACAACAATGGACCCTGAGCACCGCGTACTAATTCAAGTAACTCTTGAAGATGCATCGGCAGCAGATGATCTCTTCTCAGTTCTTATGGGTGAAGATGTGGAACAGCGCCGCGCATTTATTCAACGTAACGCTAAAGATGTTAGATTTTTGGATATCTAAATGGCTGACGATAAAAAACCTAAAGATGTAACTCCAGTCGATCGCACTGGCATGGTTAACCCCGGCGATGATTTCGATCGTATTGAAACCGTTGATCTCCAAGTCGAAATGGCGCGTTCATATCTCGACTATGCAATGTCAGTCATTGTTGGTCGTGCGTTGCCAGATGTCCGCGATGGATTAAAACCAGTTCACCGCCGCGTTCTATATGCGATGTATGACGCTGGTTATCGTCCTGATAAGGGTTACTACAAATCTTCACGCATCGTCGGTGATGTCATGGGTAATTACCACCCACACGGTGACACCGCGATCTATGACACCGTTGTTCGCTTAGCCCAGCACTGGTCTCTGCGCTATCCATTGGTAGATGGCAACGGAAACTTCGGTTCTCCCGGCAACGATCCAGCTGCAGCAATGCGTTATACCGAAGCTCGCCTGTCTCCTATCGCGATGGAGATGATGCGCGATATCGATGAAGACACCGTTAACTTCTCACCAAACTACGACGGTCGCTCACAAGAACCAGATGTTCTACCAAGTCGTTTTCCAAATCTTCTTGTAAACGGCTCTGCCGGTATCGCAGTTGGTATGGCGACAAATATTCCTCCACACAATCTGCGCGAGATCACCGAAGGCGTTATCTACGCTCTTAAAAATCCAGATATCAAACCTGAAGATCTATTAACTGAACTTCTAAAAATTGTTAAAGGCCCAGATTTCCCAACCAAAGCTTTAATTGTTGGGCGCACTGGCATTGAAGAGGCTTACCGCACCGGCCGCGGCTCAATCACGATGCGCGCAGTCGTGCAGGTCGAAGAAATTAACAAACGCACCTGTCTTGTAGTTTCCGAACTTCCTTACCAAGTTAACCCGGATAACTTAGCCCTTAAGATCGCCGAGCTTGTTAAAGATGGCAAAATTAAAGGCATTGCCGATGTGCGCGATGAAGGCAACGAACGCCTTGGCCAACGTCTAGTAATCGTTCTTCAATCATCTGCAATTCCTAAAGTTGTTTTAAATAACCTTTATAAGCAGACTCAATTACAAGACACTTTCGGCGCAAATATGTTGGCACTTGTCGATGGCGTGCCACGCACCCTTCGTTTAGATGAATTTATTAAGTTCTACATCGAACACCAAGTAGAAGTAATTATTCGACGCACTAAATATCGTTTAGCAGAAAAAGAAAAGCGTGCCCATATATTGCAGGGCTACCTCAAAGCACTTGACGCACTTGATGCGGTTATCGCTTTAATCCGCGCATCAACAACTCCTGAAGAAGCGCGCACAGGTTTAATGAAGTTACTTGATGTCGATGAAGTGCAAGCAAATGCAATTCTCGATATGCAACTACGCCGCATCGCAGCGTTGGAACGTCAAAAGATTAACGATGAATACAACGGGCTTATGGCCGATATTGTCGAGTTAAACGAGATCTTGGCCAGCGAAGCAAAGCAGCGCCAGATAATCATTTCAGAGCTCACTGAACTCACTGCAAAATATGGAGATGAACGCCGCACCCAAATTGTTGCCAGCGAAGGCGATTTCTCGGCTGAAGATTTAATTCCAGATCAAGATGTGGTCGTCACAATTACACGTGGTGGTTATGCAAAGCGCACCAACGCAGATCTTTATAAATCACAACGGCGTGGTGGCCGCGGCGTAAAAGGCGCAACTCTTAAGCAAGACGACGTTGTCGATCACTTCTTCGTAGCCAGCACACACGACTGGTTATTGTTCTTCACCAACCAAGGTCGCGTCTACCGCGCCAAAGTTCACGAACTTCCAGATGCTGGACGCGATGCACGCGGACAACATGTTGCAAACTTGATGGCCTTTAAGCCAGACGAGTTAATTGCACAAGTCTTGTCATTTAAGGATTACACCGCATCTCCTTATCTAGTTCTTGCAACTAAAACTGGTTTAGTTAAGAAGACTCCACTTACCGAATACGACTCACCTCGTACCGGCGGACTTATTGCAATCTCACTAAAACCTGGCGACGAAGTTGTATCTGCTGCACTTATCAACAAAGGCGATGAATTGTTATTAGTTTCTAAGAAGGCGATGTCACTTCGTTTTGCCGCAGATGACGAATCACTTCGACCAATGGGTCGCTCAACAAGTGGTGTGATTGGAATGAAGTTCCGTGCTAATGATGAACTTCTAACAATGGCGCGCATCGATTCACAAACTGCAACATCATTTGTATTTACCGCAACCGACGGTGGTTACGGCAAGAAAACTCCACTCGATGAATATCGTTTACAAGGCCGCGGTGGAATCGGCATTAAGGCTGCCAAGATCGACGAAAATTCACGTGGTTCACTCGTTAGCGCACTAGTTCTCGCTGACACAGATGAAATCTTGGCGATCACATCTGCAGGAACCGTTATGCGCACACCAGCTGCTGAAGTCCGCCAAACCGGCCGCGACTCAATGGGTGTTCGCTTGGTAAACCTCGATGAAGGCGTTGCACTGGTCTCTGTTACACAGAACCAGGAAGATGAGATTTCGGGCAAATAACGCTAGTCTTGCCCACCTGCGCTAAGGCGCGTTTTGGTCTCTTGAAGAAGTTCAAGTAACCTAGCGCTTCTGCAATAAAGAGAGATCTTTCTTGCGGGCCCATAGCTCAGCCTGGTTAGAGCGCTTCCCTGATAAGGAAGAGGTCGGTGGTTCAAGTCCACCTGGGCCCACCCGTTCTAATACGGGGACCTAGCTCAATTGGTAGAGCACCGCCTTTGCAAGGCGGGGGTTAGGGGTTCGATTCCCCTGGTCTCCACAAATTTTAATTTTGGAAC
>CAZLTK010000052.1:0-6664 GCA_964562535.1 uncultured Candidatus Planktophila sp. | reverse complement strand
GATAACGCCTTCCAGGCCGGGTTTGAAATCATCTGACATGCTCCAATTCTGCACCGTCCGAGGGGGTGCTGACGACCACCAATTCGGGAAATCACTAGAAAGTCCTAGAAGATGACGCAGAGGTAAAAGTGAGGTTCGATACATCTATGAGCGAACTCGACCGTGAAGCGATCCGTGCCATGCGCCGTTCTTACGGCGAGGTCGGACTCGAGAATTTACCTGCCGATCCATTCGCCGCTTTCAGCACCTGGCTAAAGGAGGCGGCGGCAAATGACTTTATCGTCGAAGCTAACGCGATGGTGCTTTCGACCTTGGGTCCGAAAGAACATATTTCTACGCGCACCGTTTTATTAAAAGATATCTCTGAAGGCGGCTTTACCTTCTTTACAAATTACTCATCGCGTAAAGCACAGGAGATGGAGCTAAATTCGCAAGTCACTCTTTTATTTCCTTGGTATGCGATGGAGCGCCAAGTTTCGATAAGTGGATTTACCGAAAAGATTTCTGAAAGTGAATCTGCCGAATACTTTGCATCGCGTCCTTGGTCTAGCCAGATCGGGGCATGGGCAAGTGCACAGTCATCTCCGCTTTCATCACGTGAAGAACTTGAACAACGCTTCGCCGGTGCATCGCAAAAATGGCCCGAGGGCAGCACTGTTCCGAAGCCACCACATTGGGGCGGCTATCGAGTTACACCGATCAGTATTGAATTCTGGCAAGGGCGCTATTCAAGGCTGCATGATCGCTTGCGCTATGAGCGGGCTAACAGCGATACCGAGTGGGAGATCACTCGCTACTACCCGTAGTCTTAGCCCATGAGCGCAGATATTAAGATCCCAGATAATCTCAAACCACGTGATGGCCGTTTTGGTTGTGGTCCATCAAAGATTCGCCCTGAAGCACTTGCTGCACTCGGCGCATCTGGTTCATCGATTCTCGGAACATCTCACCGCCAAAAGCCAGTTAAGAACGTAGTTCATCGCGTTCGCGAAGGCCTTAACTCACTATTTACGCTGCCAGAAGGTTATGAAGTTGTACTCGGAAACGGCGGATCAACAGCGTTTTGGGATATCGCAACATTCGGTTTAATTGAAAACAAATCACAGCACTTAGTTTTCGGTGAATTTTCTTCAAAGTTTGCATCTGCTGCAAAGGAAGCGCCATTTCTTGGCGAGCCAACTGTAATTAAGTCAGAACCTGGTTCACACCCACAAGCAGTAGCCGAAGCGGGCGTAGATGTTTACGCACTTACACATAACGAGACTTCAACTGGCGTTGCGATGCCAATCAAGCGCCCAGCCGGAACAGATGGTGCGCTGGTTCTTGTTGATGCAACAAGCGCCGCTGGTGGCTTAGAAGTTGATCCAAAAGAATTTGATACTTATTACTTTGCACCACAGAAATCTTTTGCATCCGATGGTGGACTCTGGCTTGCGCTAATGAGCCCTGCCGCAATCGTGCGCGCTGAGAAAATCAAGGCAAGTGGCCGTTGGGTTCCAGCGTTCTTCGATCTTGGAATTGCGATTGAAAACTCACGCCTTGATCAGACTTACAACACGCCAGCTCTAATGACGCTGATGCTCCTTGCAGATCAGATCGAATGGATGAACACCAATGGTGGTCTTAAATTTGCAGCTGGTCGTAGCGCCGAATCTGCAGCGAAGTTGTACTCATGGGCAGAAAAGACTTCATACACGACTCCTTTCGTCACAGATCCTGCGATGCGTTCAAAGGTTGTCGGCACAATTAACTTTGATGAATCAATCGATGCCACTGCAGTTGCTGCAGCGCTTCGTGCCAACGGAATCGTTGATACAGAGCCTTATCGCAAGTTAGGTAAGAACCAACTTCGCATTGGTATGTTCCCGGCCGTTGATCCAAGTGATATTGATGCGCTTACTGCCTCAATCGATTTCGTTGTAGCAGCGTTATAAAGCCCATTTAATAAAAGATGCCAAAGACATTTGTGCGTAACGGGCAGTTCTGGCTGCTCGCACTTCAAGTAGCGACGGTTAACTTCTTTACCGGTGGCTTCGGTCCATCTCAAGCGCTACTTCGAGAAGATCAAGGCACATCATTGGGCGTTGCCGGTTTGCACGGAACCGCAATGGGAGTTGCCGCGATTATCGCCGGCGGTATGAATTCAAAGTTGGTTCACCGCTTCGGTCGATCTAATACGACTTGGATTGGCTTAACAGTCTTTTCCATCGGTATCGTGTTTTTCGTCTTCTCTCCCCCAGTACAACTAACTCTGCTTGCAACGCTGGTTGCCGGTTGGGGAATCTCAGTTGTTATCAATAACGTAAATACCGCTGGGTCTCATGCCTTCGCCGAGCGTTCACATACTGCTGTTGCACAGATAAACGCTGTTGCTATCGCAGGATTTGTTACTGGAAACTTCGTAATCGGATCAACTGCAAATATTGTGCGTGATCAATGGCGCGTAGGTATGTTGATCACGATCCCATTTATCTTGGCGCTATTTATAAAGGGACGTAAGTTTGAACCAGATTCTCATATCCCTGATGAAGATGGTCCACAGCGCGGAAAACTATCGCGCGGATTCTGGTTCTCATTTACTGGATTCTTTATCTCAATTAGCGCTGAGTTTGCTACCTCTTTCTGGTCGGCATCTTTGATTAGCGATCGCACAGATGCAAGTGCAGCAATTTCGACTTTGGCAGTAATCGCCTTTGGTACAGGTGTTGGTACTGGACGTTGGTATGCAGGTCGCGTCTTAAAACGTTTCCACGCCGATGAGCAGTTGAAGATCGCACTTACGCTGCAATTTATAGCATTTGGATTTTTCTGGTCTTCGCACAATCTGGTGCTCTGCCTTGTAACTTTATTCTTTGTTGGGCTTGGAATATCAGTTCAATTCCCGCTATTTACTTTGCGTATGGTCGCCTTCAGCGAAGGCCGTCCTGATTTATCTATTGGCAAGAGCTCTATTGCAGCAGGTATCGCCATTGCTTGCTCGCCGCTATTGCTTGGAATCTTGGGCGATAACTTCGGAATTTCGCGCGCCTACATCATGGTTCCGGTGCTTATCGTGCTTGGTTTTCTTATGGTTGCGCTTTCACCTTCAAAGCATTTGGGCGCGAATAATATATAAATGAACTACCGCACTCGTAGGCTAATCACGATCTTAACTTTAATAAGTTTATTAGCGCTGATCGTCATAGGTGGCAGGTAGTACGCCTTCAACCGAAATATCCTTAGGCACCTTAACTTTATTTCTAAAGACAACCCAAATTATGAGGCAAGCAGTTAGTGCGGTGGCTCCACAAAGTGCAATTGTTTGACGAATGCCAATAACTTCAGCGAGCCAGCCAATAATTGGTGAACCAAAGGGAGTTCCACCCATAAAGATAAGTAGATAAATTCCACTGACTCTGCCACGGATTGCAGGATCTGAGTTAACTTGAATCAATGAATTAGCGGTGATCAAGAGCGTAAGTGCGCAGAAGCCAACGAATGGCAACCAGATGGCATACCAAGTAAAGGTTGGAGCCATGGAGAGAATGATTACCCCGCTAGAGAAAACAATCCCCAACTTAATAACAAAGGTAGCTTTGCGAAATTTCTCTAGGCGCGCCGAAAATAGCGCACCTGATAACGAACCAATTGCTAGATATGTGCCAAGCAAACCGAAAGATGCCGGACCCTTACCGAATGCTTCAGTTGCCATCAGCGCGTTAAAGATCTGGTTATTTAGACCAAAGGTTGCAACAAAGAAAACCACCAGCATTACGACATATAGATCTGGGCGCGCGAGAGCGTAATTAACTCCTTCGCGAATTGTTCCGAGCGTCTCTTTCTTCTCTGAGATAAAGAACTCTGCTTCGCGCATCTGCATTAAGGCAAAGATGACAAAGATGTAGGTAACTGAGTTGATTACAAATGATGGACCAGTATCAAAGCGCGCAATAAGAAAGCCAGATAGCGCAGGGCCAACTAAGCGCCCAGCGTTGAAATTGGCTGAGTTTAAGCTGACCGCGTTCGCAATATCGGAATGGCCAACGATCTCTGAGGTAAATGATTGGCGAATAGGCGCATCCAGTGCTGAAGAAATTCCCAGGGCTAAGGCAAAGAAAAAAACATGCCAGATCTGCACTTGGCCGAGCAATACAAGAATTCCTAAACCAAGGGAAGAAAGTGCGCCGATGAAGTTAGTTGCAATAAGGAGTTTGCGTTTATTTACTCGATCTGCGAGTACACCACCGTGCAGCGAGAAGAAGAGAACCGGCGCAAATTGCACCGCAGTAACCAAGCCAAGATATGTTCCGCTATTGCCAGTTAACTGCAGGATCAACCAATCTTGAGCGATACGTTGTGCCCAGGTGCCGATATTGGAAGCAGCATTTGCTGGAAAGAGAATGCGGTAATTACGGTGGCGAAAAGAACGCCAGTTACCGTCTGCTTTTACCGCCATCGCTTGTATGCTTCCTTTGTGAGTTCAAATGGTAATTCAGAGAATAAATCAGAGATTAAATCTGTCGTAACTCTAATCACTTTAGGCACCATTGCGTGGGTTATCGCAGGCTTATATTTTGCGATCACAGGTGCAGAGAGCAAATTAATTTGGACGTGTATTGCAGGTGCAGCACTTGGTGCGTGGGGTATTCGTTACTCAAAGCGCCGCGCAGCGCGCAGCGGCATTTAGAGCAGAAGTAATTAAGCTTCGAGTTGGCTAGCAATACCGCGCAGCACGCGACCAAGGCGTTCTGCTTCAGTGCCAGATGGATGACGTCCATGGCGCAAACCATTTCCGACTTTATCCAAAATCTTAATTGTGTCTTCGATCATCGCAGCAAGGTCATCGTTATTAACGCGTGAATTTTCTGCGAGTGAAACTGGCGCTTCAACGATATGAATCGACATCGCTTGTGGACCTTTACGACTATCGATGATGCTGAACTCGACCTTTGTGCCAGGCTTTACCGTAGGAACGCCCTCTGGAAGAGATGATGCAGCAAGATAAACATCTTCGCCTTCATCATTTGAGATAAATCCGAAACCCTTTTCGAGGCTAAACCATTTAACGCGACCTGTAGGCATGGCGTTCTCCTTTAAAGAATTTGCAGTACTCGTGTAGCCGCAGGGGCGCGGGCAGGGTCCAAGTTTATCGCAAGCAAAGAGGGGCGGGAACCCCTATTAATTAGGGAGCGTGGCTTCAGAATGTGCACCGCAGCCGTGATCGACTGAAACTACGCGGGCATCATCTGGAGCGATCGCATTTGCGCATACGCCAAATGAAGCGCGTAGCGAACCTGCGATTGGAATGAAGAAACCACATGAGTTGCAAGGCTTTGGTGCGTTCTGTGCCAAAGGCGTATTTGGCCCGCGATCGCCTGTGTACCAACGCTTACTTGCTTGATCGCGACCTTCAATTGAAAGTACACGTGGGCGAGCTAAACCAAGTTCGTAAATCTGCGCGGCATCTAAATCTTCATCTTGAATAAGTGCATTTGCACCAGGAACTAAACGAGTGTCATCTAGAACGCTTGGCACAATTACACCCGGCTGAATATCTTCAGGCAAGATGCGATCTTTATATTCGATCCATTCTGGCGCCAGAAGTGAATCTGGACCAGGAAGAACAACGACATCACAAACGGTTGGTTGCGCTGATGCATCTACCTTTGCAACAGTGACGCACCAGCGCCAACCTTTATAACCCGCAATATCTGCGTCGAAGAGATAACTTGCAACGCGATTTTCGTCATCGAATTCGACGGAGATGAAGTTACCAACTTGCGATGGCTTTTCGGCATCGCCAAGTGCAGCACTTCTTGCTAACTCTTCTGCGTCGAATCCTTTTGACATTTAGCTTAGAAATCCATTCCGCCGCCGTCGCCACCCATTGGGGCAGCTGGCTTGTTCTCTGGCTTATCGGTGATTACCGCTTCTGTGGTGATGAAGAGCGCAGCGATTGATGCCGCGTTCTGCAACGCAGAGCGAGTTACCTTTGCAGGATCAATGATGCCAGATTTAATCATGTCGACGTATTCGCCAGTTGCAGCGTTAAGTCCGAAACCTACTTCGAGGTGACGTACCTTCTCTACAACGACTCCGCCTTCAAGACCGGCGTTGATTGCGATCTGCTTTAGTGGCGCTTCGATAGAAAGTTCTACGATCTTCGCGCCCACCGCTTCTTCGCCTTCAAGTTTTAGCTTCTTAAATGCTTGTGTTGCAGCTTGCAAGAGTGCGACGCCACCACCGGCGACGATGCCTTCTTCAACTGCAGCCTTTGCGTTACGTACTGCATCTTCGATGCGGTGCTTGCGCTCTTTGAGTTCTACCTCAGTTGCAGCGCCTGCCTTGATTACAGCAACGCCACCTGCGAGCTTGGCAAGACGCTCTTGCAACTTCTCACGGTCGTAATCTGAATCAGACTTTTCGATTTCAGAACGGATCTGAGCAACGCGGCCCTTGATCTGTGCGTCATCTCCGCCGCCTTCAACAATGGTTGTCTCTTCCTTGCTGATAACAACCTTGCGAGCGCGACCAAGAAGTTCTAGGCCGGCTGTTTCAAGCTTCAAGCCAACTTCTTCTGAGATAACAGTTGCACCTGTAAGGATTGCAATATCTTGCAACATCGCCTTACGACGATCTCCGAAGCCAGGTGCCTTAACTGCTGCTGCGCGGAAGATTCCGCGAA
>CAZLTK010000051.1:0-6757 GCA_964562535.1 uncultured Candidatus Planktophila sp. | reverse complement strand
ACAAAGTTTCCTTCTACATCTTTACCGAGCGCCACCAGCATCGGATGGTGATCCTGGCCGGCAACAGTTGAGCGCATAACATCGCCTAAGGCCACGATTTCTCGGTCAGTATTTGGAATCTCGATACCAACTGCAGATTTACCTGGAATCGGCGAGAGGATGCGGACATCGCTAGATGCAACTGCATATGAAATATTTTTAGCTAACGCTGTGATTCTTTCAACCTTAACTGCATTGCCAAGCTCTACTTCATAGCGCGTAACCGTTGGGCCACGCATAAAGCCAGTAACTTGGGCATCGATTTCAAATTGTAAGAAGACTTCGGTGAGGGCTGCTACAACGGTGTCATTGGCCTTTGATTTTGCCTTTGCAGCAGGGCCAGTGCGCAGTAAATCTTGTGGTGGTAACAAGTAATTTGAATCAGCAGTCAATAAGAGTTGTTCTGGGCGTCTTCCAGTCGCGGCCGGTGCACTTGTAGCGGCCGCCGGAGCCTGAACTACGCGAGGAACCTCAACTGTAAATTCTTCATCGAATGACTCTTCATCAATCTCTTCTTCGCTTTCATCAGCGTGCTGGTTCCAGGCAACTACTGGAGTGTCAAATGGAGGGGTGTCGCTAATTTCAAAGTCGGATTCTTCGCGCTGCCGACGTTTTGACCAGAGCCAAATTCCTGTGTTCTTAAGGCGAATACCAACTGAAGAAAGCGGAGTCGCGGTTGTAACTAACAAACCAAAGCAGAACAGCGCGATCAAAAATGGATAGGCTAAGAGCGATGTCATTAAAGCTTCAAGTGGCATAGCTACTGCATAGCCCAACCAACCCCCACCATGGCGCATTGCTGTTGCACCTGTTGGATTAACCGCACCTAGCGAACCATTTAATAAGTGTGCCAAACCAGAGGCGCTAACTACAAGTGTGATTACGCCAACGATGATTCGTGAAGTTGCTTTCTGGTTATCCGGAGTGCGAAATAAACGAATTGCAAAATAGAGAATTAAGAGCGGTGCAAAGAAACCAATTCGTCCGAAGGCGCCATAGATAACTGCGTAAAGGTTCCGACCTACGAAGTTATCGGCTGCAAACCAAGTTCCAGCAAATGCAGCAAGGGCGAGAATTAAGAGAAGGAAAGCTAGGCCGTCGCGATGATGGGCTGGATCTAAGTCGCGGGCACCTCTAGCCAAGAAGCGCACTGTTGAACCCAGCGCCTTGGCGATAGTTCTCCAAAGGGCGCTAATGGAACGCCCAACAAATGAGAGCGCGGATTGCCCAGCGCCACCTGATTTGCGAGTAGTTGTGCGTTTTCTCTTAGCCACACCTTTAATCTTAGCGGTCAGACCTCAATAACTACGGGAACGATCATCGGACGGCGGCGATGTTTTCCGCCGACCCAACTGCCGATAGTGCGTCGAACTACTTGAGAAAGTTGATGAGTTCCATTTACACCTTCAGAAACCGCGTGCTTTAAGGCTTTTTCGATCTGCCCCTTAACTTCGTCAAAGAGCGCTTCATCTTCATTAAATCCACGTGCATGGATATCAGGACCCGCGATGATCTTTCCGCTCTGTGACTCAATTACTACTACAACAGAGATAAATCCTTCTTCTCCCAAAATGCGACGATCTTTCAAAGATGATTCGGTGATATCCCCGATGCTCTGTCCATCGACGTAAACGAAACCACACGGAACTGCGCCAGCTACTTCTGCAACATGGTCTACTAAATCAACCACGATTCCGTTTTCAATAATAAAGGTATTTTCACGAGGGACTCCAGATTGAATTGCTAGCTCGGCGTTGGCCTTTAGATGGCGCCATTCACCGTGCACCGGCAGGGCGTATTTCGGTTTCACGATGTTGTAGCAGTAGAGCAACTCCCCCGCTGCGGCGTGTCCAGAAACGTGGACCATGGCGTTAGCTTTATGGACAACCTTGGCACCGAAGCGAGTTAATTCGTTAATAACTCTAAATACCGAATTTTCATTGCCTGGAATGAGTGAAGAAGCCAAGATAACCGTGTCGCCTTCACCAACGCGTATTTGATGATCGCCATTGGCCATTCGAGACAGCGCAGCCATCGGCTCGCCTTGTGAACCAGTACAAATCAGAACTACCCGATCATCGTAGTTATCAAGTTCTTTGGCATCGATAACAATTCCGGCTGGCACATTTAGATAACCCATGTCTTCGGCGATCTTCATATTGCGAACCATGGAGCGCCCGATAAAAACGACTTTTCGGTCATGCATCGCTGCAGTGTCAATCACTTGTTGTACGCGGTGAACGTGCGATGAAAATGAGGCCACGATTACGCGCTTCTTGGTTGCGGCAATTACGCGATTCAGCGCCGGCATGATCTCGCGCTCAGCAGGAGTAAATCCAGGCACATCTGCGTTGGTTGAATCAACTAAGAATAGATCAACGCCTTCATCGCCCAAGCGCGCGAATGTGCGCAGATCGGTAATGCGCCCATCGAGTGGCAATTGATCCATTTTAAAATCGCCAGTGTGAAGTACTGTGCCAGCCTTTGTGTGAATCGCAACGGCTAAAGCATCAGGAATTGAATGGTTAACCGCGACGAATTCAACTTCGAATGGGCCAATATCTTCGCGCATTCCCTCTTTAACTTCGCGAGTTAGAGGTGAGATGCGGTGCTCCTTTAGCTTGGCAGTGACTAAAGCCAAGGTGAGTGCTGAGCCATAGATCGCGATATCGCCGCGTTCGCGAAGTAAGTAAGGAGTTGCGCCAATGTGATCTTCGTGGCCGTGGGTTAGAACTAAACCAACAACATCATTCAGGCGATCACGAATGTAGCTAAAGTCAGGCAGAATTAAATCAATACCTGGTTGATTCTCTTCTGGAAATAGCACTCCACAATCAACAATCAATAACTTTCCATTTGTTTCAAAGACGGTCATATTGCGACCGATTTCGGCTAATCCGCCAAGTGCGACTATACGAAGCCCACCAGCAACTAGCTTGCTAGGAGTACCGAGTTCGGGATGGGGATGCGTCATTGAGTATTAATCAAAGCTATAAAGAGATACCGCCGGCGATAAGATCTTTGCGCAGTTGCGCGATCTGATCTTCGGTTGCATCTACTAGCGGAAGACGAGTATGGCCACCAGGTAGGCCCATCATATTCAGCGCGGCCTTGGTCAGGATCGCACCTTGAGTGCGGAATGTGCCAGTAAAGATTGGAAGTAACTTTTGGTGAATCTCCAACGCTTTAGCTGCATTACCAGCGAACCAAGCATCGAGCATCGCTTTCAAATCTTTCCCAACGGTGTGGCCACAAACTGAAACCATTCCGACTGCGCCAACTGAGAGTAGTGGCAAGTTAAGAATGTCATCACCTGAGTAAACAGGGATTCCACAACGCTTAATTACCCAAGACGTTGAAGCGACATTTCCTTTGGCATCCTTGAGCGCAACAATTTGTGGGTGTTCGTACAGGCTCACAATTGTGTCTGGTTCGATCTCAATTCCACAGCGACCAGGGATGTCGTACATCATTACTGGAAGGTCAGTTGCGCTAGCAATCGCCTTAAAGTGCGCGGCAACGCCTGCTTGTGGTGGTTTGTTGTAATACGGAGCAACAATTAGCAGACCATCAGCGCCAGCTTTCTCGGTGCGCTTTGCTTGGTTAATTGAATAATCAGTTTCATTGTCACCGGCACCAGAAACCACAAAGATCTTTGGACCAACAACGTCTTTTACAACTCGGATAATCTCTTCTTTTTCAGATGATTTAGTTGTTGGCGCCTCACCGGTTGTACCGTTGACTGCAATTCCATCGTGGCCATTTGCAACAAGATGTGCAGCCAATTTTTCAACGCCTGGCCAATCGATCTTGCCGTTCTTATCGAACGGGGTCACCATTGCGGTGAGCATACGTCCGAATGGCGCCTCGATTGTCATGGGTGAAACCTACCGTTTTACGGTGCGATCCGTCCAGATTTTTCAAAGGCTCCGTATGTAAGCGGCATTAATTTTGCGAATTCTGCTTCCATTTTTTCGGCAACCATCTCAATTTCGCGTTGTGGGTAGCTTGGAAAATGTGAACCTTCACGAGCCGTGCGAAGTGAGAGAAAATTCATTAAGGCGCGCGCATTCATAGATACATACATCGATGAATAAGTAGCCACAGGCAGAACAACGCGAGCAACTTCTCGTGCTACACCCGCATCTAGCATCTTCTTATAACTTTCATAGGCGATTAAATAAGCATCCTTCATCGCTTTGACAGAGATATCGAACTGCTCAGGTGTTCCATCTTCGAATGTGTAAGCACCAGTTTTACCAACTTGGATTAACTTGCGCTCTTTTGATGGGATGTAGAAGACCGGTTTTAATTCGCGGTAACGGCCAGACTCTTCGTTATAAGAAGCGATGCGGTGGCGCATGAATTCGCGGAATACAAATATTGGAGCGCTCACAAAGAAGGTCATTGAAGTATGTTCGAATGGTGAGCCGTGGCGTTCGCGAGCCAGGTAATTAATCAGCCCTGCAGAACGCGCAGGATCTTCCCCGATCTCATCCATTGATTGCTCACCAGCAGTAGAAACGCGCGCTGCCCAAATTACATCTGCATCACTGGCGCTGGATTTGACTAGCTCAACGGTTACATCGTCGCGGAAAATGACTTCATTACTCATGGGCGCCACCTTATATATATGCCGCTATCTCCCTGAGGATATCTAGGGCAGAATGCACCCGTGTCTAGAGTGAACCGCGCCACCGCCGCACAATCCTTCAGTGTTTCGCTCACCGTAGGCGCCTACGGCATCGCTTTTGGTGCAGCCTCTGTGGCCGCTGGTTTTTCAGTTCTGCAATCTTGCTTTCTTTCACTTCTTACATTTACGGGCGCATCGCAATTTGCTGTTGTTGGAGTTCTTGGCGCTGGTGGAAGCGCGCTGAGTGGAATAGCAACTGCAACTCTGCTCGGAGTCCGTAACACTTTATATGGGCTACGTATGGCACCTGTTTTAAATGTGCGCGGTATAAAGAAGATTTTTGCTGCCCAGTTAACTATTGATGAATCAACAGGCGTTGCGCTCTCGCAAGAACATTTAGGGGTGCGCGAGGCTCGCCAAGGTTTCTGGTTAACCGGTATCGGCGTCTATATTTTCTGGAATTTGTTTACCTTAGCGGGGGCGCTTGGTGCGCAAGCGATGGGAAATCCCGCTGCGTGGGGACTCGATGCGGCAGTCCCTGCAGCGTTTCTTGGCCTGCTTTGGCCACGGTTAACAAATAAGAGTGAACGTTTGCTGGCCGTTGCTGCTTGTGCACTTGCACTCGCAATGACGCCCTACTTTGTTCCAGGAGTTCCAATTATTGCCACAGCTCTTCTCGCTGTGATCTTCGGATTGCGAGCCAGAATATGGAGATAAATTTGATCGAACCGTTCTGGCTCGCCGTAATCGGCACGAGTCTCTTCGCTTTTCTCTTGAAATTAACTGGGCATAGCGTTCCAAAGAAGTGGCTCTCAAACCCAAGGATCTTAAAGATTAATTCGCTGATACCGATTGCCCTGCTTAGCGCACTGGTTGCCGTGCAGTCATTTACGCAAGATTCACGAATCGTTGCTGATCAGCGATTAGCCGGAGTGGGCGTGGCTGTACTGGCGCTAATTCTGCGCGCACCGTTTCCCGTCGTGGTTCTTTCAGCTGCAGCTACATCGGCTGCGCTATTCCATATCGGTTAATTAATACTAGATAATTTTTAGCGCTTCGAGCTTTGCCTTGAGATCGTTATCTGAAGGCTCAGTTAGATGAGTTCCATCTGAGAATACGATTACTGGAATTGACTTGGCTCCCCCGTTAATTTCAATAACCTTCTCTGCTGCGCTGGCATCGGCTTCGACATCGATGTGATTTACCTGAATATCAAGTTCTTCAAAGAGGCGCTTCGAGCGGCGGCAATCTCCGCACCAGTCCGCACCGTACATAGTGATATCAGCTTTAGCCATTTGATTGCTCCTTACATAAATTTCTCAAGGCCGAAGGTCAGCCCTGGTTTTGAAATAACGCTACGAACGCCAAGTAATACACCTGGCATAAATCCGGCGCGATCTAATGAGTCATGGCGAATCGTAAGAGTCTCACCTAGCCCACCAAGTAAAACTTCTTGATGTGCGATGAGTCCACGTAGTCGAACTGAATGAACTGGAATATCGCCAACAGTTGCGCCACGTGCGCCATCTAGTGAAGTTGTAGTTGCATCTGGCATAGCGCCAAGACCAGCTTCTTTGCGCGCCTTCGACATTAACTCTGCCGTACGCGATGCGGTACCGGAAGGTGCATCAACTTTATTTGGATGGTGAAGCTCAATGATTTCCGCTGATTCGAAATATTTTGCGGCCTTGGCGGCAAACTCCATCATCAAAACCGCACCGATGGCAAAGTTTGGTGCGATCAATATGCCAACCGATGGGTTTGCTGCGGCTAACTTTTCTAGCGTTGTAATTCGCGCTGCATCGAAACCTGTTGTGCCTACGACTGCATGGATCCCGTTATTTGCTAAAAACTCAAGGTTGGCCATTACTGAATCTGGAGTAGTGAAATCAACGACTACTTGAGCACCAGCGCTCTTTAGCGTATCGAGTGAGTCACCTAGATCAAGTGCGGCAACGAGTTCGAGATCTGCGGCTTCAGTAACAGCCTTAACGACCTCAGCACCCATGCGACCTCTCGCACCAAGTACTCCAACTTTGATCATGACTTCAACACCTTTTCGAATTTCGCTTCGCTCTTAAATGG
>CAZLTK010000050.1:0-6995 GCA_964562535.1 uncultured Candidatus Planktophila sp. | reverse complement strand
CCTACTTTGAAAAGACTTTCGGTCTGGCTTACCCATTCGGCAAGTACGACCAGATCGCCGTTGCCGAATACAACTGGGGCGCGATGGAGAACGTTGGCTGCGTAACTTTCCACGAAGATGTTTTGATCTTCCGCAGTAAGGTGACAGAGCGCAACTACATCAGCCGCGCTACAACAATCCACCACGAGATGGCTCATATGTGGTTTGGAGACTTGGTCACCATGAAGTGGTGGCAAGATTTGTGGCTTAACGAATCTTTCGCAGAATGGGCCTCGTATATGTCCGTTAGCGAATCAACGCAGTACAAGCATGCTTGGACAGAGTTTAACTCGGTCCGCAAGAACTGGGCATACCGCGTAGATCAGATGACATCTACCCACCCAATCGCAGTTGAGATGGAAGATCTCGATGCAGTGCGCACCAACTTTGACGGTATTTCATATGCCAAGGGCGCTTCTGTTCTGCAGCAACTAGTGGCACACGTTGGTCGCGATAGCTTCATCGCTGGCCTGCGCAAATACTTTGCAAAGCATGCTTACAAGAACACAGAGCTGAGTGATCTAATCACTGAACTCGAAGCAGCATGCGGAAAAGATTTAACTGCTTGGGTTAACACCTGGCTGCGCACCGCTGGCGTAAACACACTTCGCCCAGTAATCAAACTAGACGGCGTTAATTACGCATCTGTTTCGGTAAAGCAAGAGGTACCTCCGCTGCCAGTTGGCTCGAAGGAACTTCGCCCACACCGTTTATATGTTGGTCTCTTTGATGTGAAGGGCGATGCACTTGTGCGCCGCGAAAGCATTGAGGTTGATATCGCAGGCGAGCTAACTGAAATCAAAGAACTTGCCGGTAAGAATGCGGCAGATCTGTTGCTCATCAACGACCACGATCAGACCTACGCCAAACTTCGCTTTGACGAACGTTCTGTTGAGACCATGAAGAAGTACCTTGGCCAGTTAGATGACTCGCTAGCGAGAGGACTTATCTGGGCATCACTTTGGGACTCAACTCGCGATGGCGAACTTCCTGCAAGTGATTACATCACTATTGCACTTAACGCGCTAAAGGGTGAATCAGATATCTCGATGATCACTGCAACATTTATGCAGATTGATACCGCTATCTGGGCATACGTTGCACCGAAGAATCGTGATGCAATTCGCCTTGCTGTTGCAAATGCAGCTGAAGCTTTACTAGATGGCGCAAAGCCAGGCAGCGATCACCAACTTCAATACGCACGTGCCTTCGCAAACAACGCCGTTACACCTGCGCAATTTGATCGCTTAAAGGCGATGCTTGAAGGTTCGGTAACCGGCTTAACTGTTGATGCTGAACTTCGCTGGTACATCTTTATCTGCGGAGTAAAGCGTGGGGTATTTGGTCCAGCCGAAATCGCAGCAGAGGGTGATCGCGATAAGACCGCTCACGGTAAGCAGTACGTTGCCTACGCTCATGCTGCGATTCCAACTCGCGAGGCAAAGGTTGCCGCATTTAAATCAATCACAACCGATGATTTAAGCAACACGATCCACTCTTATAAGTGCCGTGGCTTTAACGAGAATATCCATTGCGATCTTCTTGAAGCATTTGTTGATGATTACTTCGATGCCATCTTGAAAGTCTGGGAGACAAAGGGCTTTGAGATTGCCGAGACAACTGCAACGCTGACTTTCCCAACTTGGGCAATTAGTGATGTAACAGTCACAAAGGCGCAGCACTGGCTAGATGTCACCGGCAAAGATGCATCACATGCTCTGCGTCGTTCAGTGACCGAAGGTCGCGATGCAATGACTCGTGCGCTTAAGGCGCGCGCGGTTGACGCTACTCGATAGAGGTTATTGCTGAAGCTGAACTCTTTGACTTCTTGCGATCGCCCGTCATTGCGTATGTGATTACTGAGATCAAAAGAAAGATCGCAATTGGCGTCGCGAAAAAGTAAGCGAAAGTTTCGACTGCGCTTAAGCCTTCGCCGGCTACTGTGCCATCTTCTTGGTTATCCAGCGCCAAGAAATTTATTACGGATGCAAGACGAATCATCATGGGCGTAAGTCTAAGCGAATTAAGCGGTCGCTGCTGCCACGCCAAATGGCGCAAGGTATGGAAGCCAACGCGTATCTGTGCGACCTGTGCCGAGGATTCGCCAAGCAGCGCCAACGGGTTCACGTGGAAGTGAGCGAAGTCTCCAACCTAATTCTTTTAAACCTTTATCTGCCTTTAAGTGGTTGCACTTATGGCAAGCAGAGACAACATTTTCCCAGTTATGGCCACCGCCGCGCGAGCGCGGGATCACGTGATCAATGGAAGTTGCCGGTGCACTGCAGTACACACAGCGCCCACCATCCCGGGCAAAAATTGCACGCCGTGAAAGTGGAACAGCATGGCGATATGGAATCTTCACAAATTTATTTAAACGAATAACGGATGGGAGTTCGATCTGACCTTGCGAGAAATGCAAAACGCTGCCGGATGCTTCAACCATCGTTGCGCGGGAATTAAGTACCAAGAGCAGCGCACGGCGTTCTGTAACAACACCTAGTGGTTCGTAGGTGGCGTTTAGAACTAGCGAACGAGACATAGCTACCCCAGTTAATTCAGGCGCGTGGCTCGCGCCGATTGGTTTATCTTGCACTAATTTCGCGCAGATCGGGGTATTTGTAGGTCAATTTTAGGTAAAGAATTAGTTAGAGTTTGCGTTATGAGCGAGCAGACCCGCAATATCTTGGAATGGCTTAGCGGTGCCCCGCTTCGCGTATTTAGCGTCCTGGTGGCGGCTTGGATCGCCCAGAGCATCGGTCGCCGTGCCATTGATCGCGCTGTAAACAAACTTGCAACCGCTGACCTAAAACCAGGTCCAGGTTTTGCAAAGCGTCAGGCCGAACGCGCCCGTACAACAGGTTCAGTGCTTACATCAATTCTTAAGGCTGGTATTTGGATCATTGCGATCGCCATGATCCTGGGCGAATTCGGTTTTAACTTAGGTCCCGTGATTGCATCTGCCGGCGTTATTGGTGTTGCGATTGGTCTTGGTGCGCAAACTTTAGTCCGCGATATTTTATCTGGAATCTTTATGTTGATTGAAGATCAATATGGTGTTGGTGATCAGATTACAACTTTAGAAGTTGAAGGCGTTGTTGAAAAAGTAGGATTACGCATTACAACAATTCGCGATAAAAAAGGTGTTCTTTGGTATGTACGTAATGGCGAAATATTAGTTATTGGGAATGCGTCTCAGAAGCATTAACCATGCCATGCGCGGCCATCTCTAAATATTCCCGTAGTTGTGCGCGATGAATCTCTGACATCTCCATGCCTTCAAGTGCGCCCATCGCACAATTAAGCCAAGCATCACGCGCTGCTAAATCGATATGAAATCCGGCATGGCGCATACGAAGTCGTGGATGGCCCCGTTCTTGCGAATAAGTTGTTGGTCCACCCCAATATTGTTCTAAGAACATCTTCAAGCGAAGCGCTGCGCCGTGCATATCTTTTTCAGGATACATAGGTCGCAAGATTGGATCCGTAGCAACGCGGGCGTAAAACTGCGAAACGAAGTCGTTGAAGAAAGGCTCTCCCCCAACTTCTTCGTAAAAGGTCGTCATGTTCGCAAAACTTTTTCTTCTACGCCTTTGGCGATCTGCAAAACAAAGTATGCGGTGATGATGCACATCGCACCGCTTATGTAGAAAGCGACTGCATAATCGCCAAGTTGAACGCGCAAGATGGCGGCCCCGAAGGCAGCGATTGCTCCGCCAATTTGATGGCCCGTGAAAACCCAGCCGTAAACGATGCTGGCTCTTTCTGGTCCAAGGATTGCGCGGCAGAGCATGATTGTTGGTGGAACAGTCGCAACCCAATCAAGTCCGTAGAAAATAACAAAGACCAAGGTTGATGCATGTATGTCCGAGAATAAAATTGAAGGCAACAGGAATAAAGAAAGCCCTCTTGTACCGAAATAGAAGAAGAGTAATTTTCTTGGGTCATAACGATCAGTGAGCCAGCCACTAAAAACAGTTCCTATAACATCAAAGATTCCAACCATCGCAAGTAGCGAAGCAGCCAGAGTTGTTTGCATACCGTGATCGTGCGCCGCAGGAATAAAGTGCGTACCAATCAGACCGCTAGTTGAAAGTCCACAGACAAAGAATGACCCGTACAAATACCAAAAATCTTTCTTCTTAGCGCTCTGCTTTAAGGTGTCGATGGCTAAAGCACCGGCGCTTAGTTCGCTCTTTGCTGGTGGTTGCCAATCTGAATTGGCTCCGTATGGAAAGAGACCAACTTCAGCCGGGCTTTCGCGTAAGAAGAAAAATATAAAAGGAACAACCAAGATTGCAAATGATGCGACTGTTATGGAAACGCTTTTCCAACCATAAGTATTAGCCAGATGAGAAAGCCCGGGTAAGAAAATTAACTGTCCGGTTGCAGAGGCAGCGGTGAGAACGCCGGTAACCAAACCACGTTTAGCAACGAACCAGCGATTTGCCACCGTTGCGGCAAAGACCAACGCCATTGAACCAGTGCCAACTCCGACGATGACTCCCCAAGTAGCGATTAATTGCCATGGAGCAGAGATAAAAATGGTGAGAAAGGCGCCAATTGAAATAGTTGTTAGAGCCGACATTACGACTCTGCGAATTCCAAACTTCTCCATCAGCGCTGCTGCAAAAGGTGACATCAAACCGAAAAGGAGAACGTTGATCGCAACAGCCAGTGAAATATCTGAACGAGACCACCCAAAGGCAACTTCGAGTGGAACTATTAGGACTGATGGAGCAGAACGAAAGCCCGCAGTTGCCATAAGCGTTGCGAAGGTGACTGCAACGGCGATCCAGCCCGGGTGAATCTTGCGTGTAGTGGAAGTCATCAAGCCAACCGCAACCAGACAGCGGTATCTGTCGGCAGAGAGTTACCAGATAGAGGGCCACTAGAGATCAATACCTTCGCTCCTTCAGGCAGTTCTATTGCGGCGCCAAAGTTGATGTAGCAAGCAAAGTTTCCAGCTCGTGAATACGCAACTACATCTTTGCCAGCTTCAATCCATTGCATTGATCCATCGCCAAGTCCTTCTTCTATCTTTCGAATAGCCAAAGCTTCTTGGTAGAAGGTAAGGGTTGAACCAGCAACGCCATCTTGCGACTCGGCAGAAAAATTCCCCATCCACGGACTTAGTGGCAACCAGGCTTGATCAAGTTCCAACAGCTCATTTGTAGAAAAACCGAAACCACCAGTTGGCTCGCTCTTCCAAGGAAGAGGTACGCGACAACCATCGCGACCGCGGTCAACGTAACCGCTCATCTTCCATCTCGGATCTGTTAATCGATCTTCGGGAATATCGCGTACCTCAGGAAGGCCAAGTTCTTCACCTTGGTAAAGGTAAGTGCCGCCAGGAAGTGAGAGCGACATCAACGTTGCACTTTTCGCACGCAAGGTGCCGCGGGCAATATCAAATTTAGCGGGATCACCTTGGCGAGTAAATGTTGATGTTCCATCATTTGTTAAGCCCAGGTCTAATCGATCTACAGAGCGAACAACATCATGGTTATTAAATACCCAGGAAGATGGTGCGCCAACTTCAGCCAGCGCCTTAATTGAAATATCAATCTTGTTCTTAATCAAATCGGCTTCCCACAAGGTAGTTAACATTTCAAAGTTAAACGAGTTATGGAGCTCATCACTGCGAACATAGCGAGCGATACGTTCTGCAGGACTTACCCAGGCTTCGGCAACTGCCATGCGATCTCCCGAATACGAATCCAAGATCTTGCGCCAAGAGCGATAGATCTCGTGCACACCATCTTGATCCCAGAATGGGCGTTCATGGGGCGCAAGCATTTCAGAAGACTTCTTGCCTTCCGGAATATCTGGCAGACCTGGATACTTGATCATGCCGTGTGCAACATCAATACGGAATCCATCAACGCCGCGATCCAGCCAGAACTTAAGTACATCTTCGAAGTGCTTACGCACTTCAGGATTTTCCCAATTAAAATCTGGTTGCTCAATCGCAAATAAATGCAAGTACCACTGCCCTGGTTTGCCATCAGATTCGATTACACGTTCCCAAGCAGGTCCACCGAAGACAGCTTCCCAATTATTTGGTGGTAAATCACCGTTCGGACCTTTGCCATCGCGGAATACATAGCGCGCACGTTCTGCAGACCCAGGCGCCGACTTTAACGCTGCCTGAAACCATTGGTGTTGATCGCTGGAATGGTTCGGAACGATATCGACAATTAACTTCATGCCATGATCGTGTGTTTCTCTGATTAAACGTTCGGCATCTTGCAATGTTCCGTACTGCGGCTCAATATCCATGAAATTGGAGACGTCGTAGCCATGATCTCTCTGTGGCGATGGATACCAAGGTGTTATCCAAATTGCATCAACGCCAAGTTTCTTTAGATATGGAAGGCGCGAACGGATTCCTTCAACATCTCCGATGCCATCGCCATTGCTATCGGCAAATGAACGAATATAGATTTGATAAGTGACGGCATCGCGCCACCAGGGGCGCTCTTTGCGAGAAGCAAGCGGTTGAGTCAATTAATTCGACTCCATATATCGGCCGAGAAATTCTCGTTCGGTATCGGTTAGCGGGCGTGATTTCTTAGTCTCCAAGGAAACTGCTACTTGTACGGTTTTAATCTTCGCAAAAACTTTACCGCCGTCAGAGATGGTGTATAGAAGAACAAATGAAGTATTTCCAATTTTCTCTACCGTAATTTCAACATCTACGAAACGACCGCCATCATAAATTGGTTCAACGAAATCAACTTCAGCCCGCGCGACCACCATCTCGATTAGTGATGATTCGCGCATCGCCGCAGAGAATTCCTCGGTAGACCACAAGAAGCGCGCCTCTTGAGCAAAAGTTAAATATCTGGCGTTATTTACATGGCCGAATGCATCAAGGTCATCCCAGCGAACAAATTGTTTATTTGTGTATTTCATTAGCGGGTTAACTTTCGGTAGGTCGCACGATGCGGACGTGC